>JBKQJQ010000415.1:0-8632 GCA_052147875.1 Solirubrobacteraceae bacterium
GCCGCTGCAACCTCGACCTGGTCGACCTCGAGGAGCTGAACGAGGCCGACGAGGAGGAGGTCAAGGCCCTGATCGCCGAGCACGCGCAGCGGACCGGCTCACTGGTCGCGCGCAACGTGCTCGCATCCTGGGAGCGGACTCGCGAGCGGATCGTCAAGGTGATGCCACGCGACTACAAGCGCGTGCTCGCCGAGCGTCTGGAGCGGGAGGCGCAGGGGGCGGTCAGCGCCTGACCACATCGACGGCCGTCCCGCGGTCTCCCGCGATCCGGATCAGCACCGTCGCCCAGGTTCGAAACGGCCGCCACCGCTCTGCCAGCGCGGTCAGCCATTCGAGCGTCGGCTTGCCCTGGTGTCCGTAGAAGCGCGCAGCGTGCGTCAGCAGCCTCGGCTCGGGCGTCTGCAGCAGGGCGTCGGCAAAGCCGCTCGCGCGCACGACGATCAGGTCAGCGTAGAAGGGTCCGATCCCGTTGAGCTTCTGGACATGCTCGGTCGCTCGTTCGGGTCCCATCTGATGCAGCGCGCTGACGTCGAGCTCGCCTTCCAGCGCCGCCTCCGCAACGCTGCGCAGCCGCGTGAGCTGCTCGAAGCTCAGGCCCGGGAACCGGTCGCCAAGTGCCACCAGATGAGCCGGCTGGGGAAATGCGTGCAGCGTCTCGCCCTCGAGCTCGAAACTGTCTCCGAGCTGGATTGCGAGCTCGTTTCGGACGCGGCGGGCCTGGAGCGGCGGGCGCCGCGCGGAGATGATCGACCACGCAGCCGCCTCGTACGGGGAGTGGAACAGGACCGGACGCTGTCCCGGATGAGCGCGTTGGAGCGCTCCGAGCACGGGGTCCGTATCGCCGATACAGACAAAGCCGGTGCCATCGTGGTCGAGCGACACGACGCGCGCGACCTGGGCGAGCGCCGCCTCGGGCGACGCCCCGTCGCGCAGCGTCAGCTTCACGCTGACGGGGCCATTGCGCTCGTCGTGTTGTCGTAGCACCGCACTCGCGTAGCCGTGCCCGCCGTCGACCGCGAACGCGAGCCGCAGCACGTCGTCGGAACTGCCGCCGACCGGCCCGAAGCGCAGCGCGGCGGCGGCCCGTAACGAGAACTCCCCCAGAACCGGCAGCTGCGCAGTGTGCTGCTCGATGGCCGCCACGCCCGCAATCTATGGAAGCGGGTGTCCCGTTGGTAGCCTCCCGCGTCCGATGGGCGAACTTGGCGCGTTCCTCAAGCTCCACAGGGTCGGCTTCGACAAGCGCGACCCTGAAGCCCGCGTGGCGGACTACGGCCAGTACTTCGGCCTCCAACCGGACACCGAGCTGCGGCGCCAGGGGGCACGTTGCATGGATTGCGGGGTGCCGTTCTGTCACGAGGGCTGCCCGCTCGGGAACCTGATCCCCGACTGGAACGACCTCGTCTACCGTGACAAATGGCGCGACGCGATCGACCAGCTGCACAGCACCAACAACTTCCCCGAGTTCACGGGTCTGATCTGTCCCGCTCCGTGCGAGTCGGCCTGCGTCCTGGCGATCAACGACGACCCGGTGACGATCGAGCAGATCGAGCTCGCGATCGTCGAACGCGCGTTTGCGGAGGGGTGGATCGTGGCCGAGCCGCCCCCGCGGCGGTCCGGGCGCACGGTGGCGGTCGTCGGTTCGGGGCCTGCGGGGCTCGCCGTCGCCGCCGAGCTCAACCGCTGCGGCCATCAGGCCACGGTCTACGAGCGCGACGAGGCTGCAGGCGGCCTGCTGCGGTTCGGGGTCCCGGACGCCAAGCTCGAAAAGTCGATCATTGATCGCCGGCTGGCGCTGCTGGAGCAGGAGGGAATCGAGTTGGTTTATAACGTCGACGTCGGCCGCGACGTCACCGCGGCCGAGCTCCAGGAGCGGTTCGACGCAGTCGTGATCGCGACCGGGTCGCGCGTCGCCCGCGACCTCGATGCGCCGGGGCGCAACCTTGCCGGTATCCACCCGGCGATGGACTACCTCTACCAGCGCAACCGCTGGGTCGCCGCCAGCCAGGGGCGGCCGGCCCGCTCGCCCGAGCCTGGGACCGAGATCACGGCCCGCGGCAAGAAGGTGATCGTGATCGGTGGCGGCGATACGGGCATGGACTGCATCTCGAACTCCCATCGCGAGCAGGCCGAAAGCGTGACGATGCTCGACGTCTACGCTGCGTTGCCGGACGGCGAGGACCCTCGCCACCCGTGGCCGCTGCCGCCGAAGCGCACCGAGACGACCTACGCGCTCGACGAGGGTGGCAAGCGGCGCTGGGGCACGGAGGTGACCGGCTTCGGCGGCAAGGACGGGGCCGTCAGCCACGTCTATGCGCGCAAGGTGACGGGGATCTCGTCGCGCGACCTGACGCCGGTGCCGGGCAGTGAGTTCGTGCTCGAGGCCGACCTGGCGTTGATCGCGATCGGCTTCGAGCACCCCGAGCACGACGGCGTCGTAGGCGAGCTCGGTCTGGCGCTCGACCGCCGCGGCAACATCCGCACCGAGCAGACCTACAGGACCTCCGTCGGCCGTGTCTATGCCTGCGGCGACGCGCGTGTCGGCCAGTCGCTGGTCGTGACCGCGATCGCAGAGGGCCGCAAGTGCGCACGGATCGTGAACGCGGACCTCGGCGGCAGCCCGATGGACGCCGACCGCGAGATGCTCGCCGTCGGCGCGTGGAGTGGCGAAGCCGACCACACGCTGCGCCACGAAGCCGAAGCCGCGGGCACCGTGCGCGCCGGAGAGGAGTTCTTCAGCGGCCCTGCGACGCGGGAAAAGCGGCCTCAGTAGCAGGAAAGGGTCTCCATACCGGGAAAGGGGCCTCCAGAGCGGGAAAAGGGGCCTCCATAGCCGGAAAAGGGCCTGCATGGCTCACGTTGTTGACCGAAATACCCTGTTGTCCGCCTATATGCGGCCGTGCTAGGCTAAATTGCCTGGTTGGTTTTGAAGTCTGGTTCGGTTTTTTTTGGGGCGTTGACGTTTAGGCAAAGCTTGGGACGGGGAAACTCGCCCCTGTCGGTCAGGGAACTGCGCCCCCACTTCCCTGGCTCTCCGGGGGGCCCAGATGGATCTGGGCCCCCCGGTCCTTTTTGATGCGCGCAGGCGCGTTCGGACTGGCGCTTGTGCGACCTTGTGGGAGTGTCTGAACCGGCTGTCATCACCGCCGCCCAGCACCACGGCTGCAGCTCGGTCGCCTGCACGGTCAGCGGGTTGGCCAACTCGGCGGAGACGTTCTTCTCTCAGCTCGCGAGCCTCAGCTGGTTCGCGCTGCTGCTGGGAATGCTGCTCTACGCGCTCTACCTCGGGCTGCGTTCGCGAGCGCTATGGGGTGCCGTCCAGACCGCATATCCGGACACTCGCGTGCGCTGGCGTGACGTTTGGGGGGCGTACATGGTCGGCTACGCCATCAACAACGTCTTTCCGCTCGGTGGCGGCAATATCGCGCAGCTGTTCTTGACCAGAGTTGCGATCCCGTCGTCGAGCTACCCGACGATCGCGGCGGCGTTGTCGACCGGCGTGATCTTCGACTGGTTCATGGGGTTGCTGGTGATGGCGTTCGCGTTCACGCAGGGCGTGTTCCCCAAGCCGCCGGACTTCTCGAAGCTGCCAGCATTCGACATCAGCTTCTTTGCCTCGAACATGCGGTTCACGCTGTTCTTCCTGACGCTGCTGGGGATCCTGTTCGTGCTCAGCTTCGCGCTGCTGTCCGCGCGCGTACGGGCTTTCTGGCAGCGGATCCGTCAGGGCCTGGCAATTCTCCGCGACCGCGACGCCTACAAGCGCAAGATGGCCAGCTGGCAGTTCGCGAGCTGGGTCGCGCGCTTCTTCTCCTACTGGGCGCTGCTCGACGCGTTCCATATCGGCGGCTCGATTCGCAACGCGCTGCTGGTGCTCGCAGTACAGGTGGTCGCGTCGGTGTTCCCGTTCACGCCCGGCGGCGCGGGCGTGCAGCAGGCGCTCCTGTTGACGATCTTCGCTCATAACCCCGAGGTCGCCGCGTTCTCCGTCGGTCAGCAGATTGCGACCGCGGTGCTGACGTCGGCGCTAGGTTTCGGGGCGCTGGTGTTCATCTTCCGGTTCAAGAGCTTCCGCGAGGTGATCGCCCGTGGCAAAGAGCACCGACGCGGCGAGGCGATCGCCGGCGGGCTGAGCCCAGGAGAGCCCTGAATGCCGACCTTCTGCAGACACAACCGCCTGATCCAGAACTGCCCGATCTGCGCCCGCGAGCAGGACATCGAGCTGCGGCCGGTCGTCTCCTCCAGCGCCCCCAAGAGCACGATGCCGCGAACCGGCGGCGCGTCAAGCGCGCGCTCGACGCACCCCCCCGCGTCATCGCCGGCCCGGACCGCGCGCGCGACCCCGGGCCTAACGGTTCGCAGACTCCAGCGCGGCGCCGACGACGGCTACCACTCAGAGCTCGTACCCGGGTTGAAGTCGAGCGCTGACACGGAGCGGCTCGCGAACGAGATCGCGTTCGCCGCCTCGCGGCTCGCCCGCCTCGCGGCCGAACCGCCGGGTTTGTATGCCGAGGCGGCGGACCGAGGAGTCGCCCTCGAGGAGCGCCTTTGGCTCGCGTTCCAGATCGCCTACCTCGGACCGCTCGACGGCGAGCAGCCGTTCGCGGCGATCTCGGAGGTCCGGACGTCATGGGCGTCCGGCGAGGTCCCGTCCGCGGACGGGGTCGAGCTCGGACCGCGGACCTCGCACGAGCCCGGGCGCGGCGCGCGGACGTTCGATGCATACAGGGCCTGGGCCGGTCGGGCCGGCTCCCAGGAGGCGGCGTTCGCGGGCGATCCGGCATGGCCGGCGGAGCGCCGCTTTGCGCGGGCCTTCGAGCGACTGGCGCTGCCCGGACTACATCGCGGCGCACGGTTTGATCTGCTGACGACGCTCGGGCGGCTCGGTGTCCTGGAGCTGTCCGCCGGCTCACTGTTCCCGAGCGGGACCGACGAGGTCACGATCGCGGCCAAGCGCCTGCTGGGAATTGGCGACCCGCTGTTGCTTGATCGCCGCGCCGCGACGCTGGCGGAGGCCTGCGAGCTGCCGCTCGAGGCGCTAGACGTCGGCTTCTACAACTGGGAGCGTGGCGCGCGTGCGACGCTCGGGATGGAGCCGTCGCTCGAGCCCGATCCGGTGGTGCTCGAGACCGCGCTGGCCGCGCTTGGGCTCTGACGCACTGGCTTGGAACCTGATGCACCTACACGGTGCAAAGTGTTCCAAGCCCCGCGGTTAACCGTAAAACTGCGGCTCCGTCCGACGCAGGGCCTACCTTCCGCTCGTCCGTATCCACGAGACGGAGCTTCCATGTCCCTCTGCTTCATCGAACCGCAGAACGCCATCCGGGTGATCGCCGACTCGGTGGGCCGCGAGGCACGCCGCCAGATCCTCGGCGAGGTGGTGCGCGCGTGGGTGGATGAGATCCCCGAATCGGAGCTCGACTCCCATTACGCCAAGGCGGTGGCAGACCTGGATGAGCACGACCTGTCGCTGCTCGCCGCCTGGCATGTGTCGCTCGAGGTGGGCCATCCACTCCCGAGCAAGGAGTTCCTCGTCAACGTGTTCCCGTCGCTCGGTGAGAACCGGCGCGAGGCGCTGAAGATCGCCGCCGGGTTCCGCGGCGAGGAAGCGTTTGACGCCGGAGTGGGGGAGGAGCAGGCGTTCGACACCGTCCTGCCGTGGCTGTCCGAGGAGCGCTGTGCGGCACTCGCGGCCGAATGCCTTGAGCTGTACTGCTGGGACCGGCTCGGGGTCGAGAACTAACCAAAGCTGATCAGCGCCGCGCTGGCCGGCGGCACAACCAGCGAGTACGCGCCGTCGCTGCGGCTGATCGCCCGCGGCCGGGGCTGCGGGAGCACGCCGGTTGCGGTCTGTGCGCCGAAGCTGGCGCCTCCGATCGTCACATGACCGCGCGCCCAGGCGCTCGGCGCCTGCATACGCAGCAGCGTCGCCGGGCCGTGGGAACCCGGCGGGGCGTTGAAGCCGACGGTCTCGCTCTTCGAGACGCTCTCGTTGACGACCACCGCCTGCAGCCGGCCGTCGGGGGCACGGGTCGCCCAGACGCTCAAATTGGGCCCGCGGGCGCCGTGGATCCTCAACAGCCGTGAACCGGGCGCCGCAGCACGCGCGAACATGTCGAGTCCGTAGTAGAGCGGGGCGACCGTCGCGCTCCAGCGGCCGCCCGTGTGGCTGAACTTGAACAGCTGGTAGGCCGAGTTAGGCAGCGTGTGCATGTTGACGCCGTCGACGCCTGCGCGCGCGAGCGCGAACAGCGCGTCCAGCCCCCAGAGGCTCGACGCGAACGTGTTGCTGACGCCCGCCTTGCCGCGGCAGGCGACCGAGTTGAGCTCGTCGAGCCGCAGCTGCCGGTGCGCCGCGTGCGCGAGCGAGATGTAGGCCTGTACGCCCGCGGCCAGCCCGTTGGTCGCATAGCTCGATAGCAGGTGCGGGACGGTCGGGTACTGCGGTGATCCCTTGCCGACGTAGCAGTTGCGCAACGGGTAGCGATGGATCGTCAGGATCTGCACCCGGCGCTCGGCCGCGAGGAAGTTGGACAGGTTCTTGACGTACCAGCCGGGCGACGGCGTCGGCCCCGCCGCCAGCGCCGGGCCGGCCAGGTCCAGCGGCGGCAGCTCGGACGCGATCGAACGGAACTGGCCCAGATAGTCTGGGTAGGCGTATCCCGGCGGCCGGGTCAGCACCGGGCGGCCCGAATGCGTGTGGTAGGCGGGGATCACGTCGTAGACGTCTGGTTCGTTGCCGATCTCGAATGCTTCCAGCGCCGGGCCGAACGCGCGCACGTCGGCGCGAGCCTCGGCTGCCGCCAGGGCGGGCTGGTTGGCCCCCAGGTTAATCCCGGCGATCACCCGAGCCCCGAGCGCCCGTATGAGCGCGTCCGTGGTCGCGAACCAGCTCGGCGTCAACGCGTAGGTCACCTGCGGCGGCGGCTTGACGCCGGCCGTCGGGACCCAGGATGCGTCGGTGCTGTGGCCGCCGATCCGAATCACCGGCGCCTGCCCTGGCGTCAGGTTGCGGATCAGCTGTACGAGGACAGGGTTGATCTGCGCCGGGTTCGAGCCCGTGTAGGCGCGGATCGCCTGAAACTCGATCGAGAAGCCGAGGAACCCGGACGGGATCGCGCGCCCGACCGGGCCACCGATCGTGAGCGGATGGCGCGGCTTGGCGACCAGCGGCGCGCGGGCGTATGCGGCGCTCGCCGCAGGGGGAGGATCACCGCTGCCGGCGGTCGCCAGCGCGGCGACGACCGCCGCCGCGACGGCCACCGCACCGATCGCGAGGACCGGCAGCTGGCGCTTTCGAAGGGGCTCGCCCACGGCCTCAGACGCCTCCGATCATCCGCTGCCGCCCATCGGTCTGTCAGCCGGCTCCGTCGGCCAGGATCGCTTCAACGTCCGCGATCGCCTGCTCGCTGTCTACAAACCAGACAGCAGGGATTCCGAGCTCGCGGGCGGCGGTGCAGTTGAGCTCGATGTCGTCGATCAGCACGGCGGCCGGCGCCGCGACGCCAAGGCGCTCGAGCGTCAGCTCGTAGATCCGAGGCTCTGGCTTGCGCGTGCCGACGAACGCCGAATCGATGACCACGTCGAACAGCTCGTCGACCGGGATCATCGCCCGCCACAACGGCTCCCACTCGCGCACGTTATTGGTGCAGATCGCGAGCTTGTAGCCGCGCCCGCGGAGACTGCGCATGTACTCGATCAGCATGTCGTTGGGGTGGAGGTTGGCGAAGTAGCGCTCGCCGAAGCCCTCCAGCGCCACCGGCCGGCCGGCGAGCTCGGTGAGCTGATCGGCGAGCGAGTTGAGGAACTCCGTTTCGCTCAGCCGTCCGGTCTCGAGCTCGAACAGCGGGTTGGCGCCGAGCCGCTTAGCGACCGCTGCGATCGCGTTGCCCAGCTGCTCGGGCGAGACGCCGGAGTACTCGTAGAAGGCATCGAACGAGCCGGCCAGTGGGGACGTGAGCACGCCCCCGAAATCACTGATGACGGCCTCGACCTTGGAGCTCACTGAAGATGGGCGAGCAAGTAGACGCCGGCGCCGTCAAGGCCCAGCGTGTGACATCGAAGCGGCGTTACCTGCAGGCGGAGCCCGTTGTGCTCTAGCTCTGCTCCGTCGCCGGTCGCCTCGGCCGCGGCGCGGCGCGGGAACTGCTCGTCTCCGTCGCCGATCCACAGCTCGAGGCTGGCGCGCGCGGGACGATCGCCGGCGCGGTAGGTGGTTGAGATCCGCGGGTCGTCGACTGCCATCCGCCCCTCGGGGTCGAACACGGTCGCGGCGATGAGGTCGTCCTCCTGCCCGCGGCGGCCGGCGGGACGCAGCGCCAGCAGCGTAAGGCCCTGGTCGGCGCCGAACCACCCTGAGAGCCCTCGCACCGACTCGAGCTTCGGGAGACGCACGTCCGCCGCCGTCGTGCGAGTTCCAAGGCACTCGACCGTCCGCTGATGCCCGCCGGCCGTCAGTGTTCCGGCCACGCCGCACAGCTCGTCTCCGGCCTCGTCGTGATCCGCCGAAGCGGTGATCGTGAGGTCGAGCCCGTCGCCGGCGAGTCGCCAGCTGTCCAGGCCCTCGATCAGCTTCGCATCCGACACCGAGGCGACTCCGTCAGGCGTCGCGAACACCACAGCCGGATGTCCG
>JBKQJQ010000416.1:0-6969 GCA_052147875.1 Solirubrobacteraceae bacterium
TTCGCATTATGGTCCACCCGGAGTCGACCGCCGCCGCCCGCAGCGAGCGCCTCGAGTAGCGCCGGTAGTGGTGGTTGGCTTCGTCGTGCAGCGACCACAGTGCCTGATAGGCCGGAACGGTGATCAAGGCGAAGCCACCGGGCTCGCAGACACGGCGTAGCTCGGTCAGCGTCACGCGATCGTCGGGCGTGTGCTCGAGCACGTCCAGGCACGTGATCAGGTCAAAGCTGTTCGGGTGCCACGGGAGCTCCTCGAGGCGACCGGTCACGACCTCCGCAATCCCGCGGTCCCGCGCGAGCTGGGCGGCATCCTCGTCGAGCTCGACCCCGATGGGGTCGCCGTAGTCCGCCAGCTCTTGCAGCGTGCGACCGGAGCCACAGCCCGCATCGAGCACACGCGCGCCCGCCGGCAACGGCAGCCGGTCGAGCTCGGCCCGAATGATCCGCCGCCGGCCGCGGTACCACCAGTGGTGGTCGTCGACCTCGAGCGTCGCCTTCATGAGGGCCTGGTCCATCGTCTGCTGATGCTGTCAGCTAGAGGCGCGCGACAGCGTTCTGGCTGGCGACGAGGCTGCCGGCAGCCGTAGCGTGAACGTCGCGCCGACTCCGTCGGACGGTGCCAGCGTCAGCTCTCCCCGCATCCGCTCGGCCAGCTCGCGCCCGATTGCCAGCCCGAGACCAAAGCCCGCCTGCCCGTGGGTCTCACGACCGCGGTGAAAACGGCGGAATATCTGCTCGGCCTCTTCGGCCGGGATCCCGGGGCCCTGGTCGCAGACGCTCAGCTCGACGACGGTGGCGTCGTCGCGGACCTCGATCGTCAGCTCCGAGCCCGACGGGCTGACGCGGACCGCGTTGTCGAGCAGGATCCGGAGGATCCGCGCGATGCTGCCGGGGTCGCCGATCGCCCAGACGGCATCCCGCTGCTCCTGCAACCGCGTGATGATCCCCCGCTCGCCGGTGCCGAGCTCGAACTCGGCCATCACCGCTCGACTCAACTCGCCGAGCTCCACCGGCTCGGAGCGTAGTTCGACCTTCGCGTCCAGCCGCGAGAGGTCGAGTAGGTCGGCCGCCAGGCGTCCGAGTCGCCGCGACTGGGCGCGGGCCCGATCCAGCAGCGCGCGCGCATCCTCGAGGTCGGGCGTGTCGTATCGCAGGTCATCGTCGAGCAGTTCGAGCATCCCATCAAGTGAGGTCAATGGCGTCCGCAGCTCGTGCGATGCCGTGGCGACGAACGACCGCCGCGCCTCCTCCTGCTCCTGCAAGCGCTGCTGCATCGTCGCCAGCGTGCGCGCCAGGTCGCCGACCTCGTCACGGGACGGGTCGACGGGGATCTTGACGACCTCGGGACCCGCGTCGGCGAGCTCGAGCGCGGCCTCGCGTAGGCGACGCAGGCGCCGCACGAGCGTCGCCGACAGCGGGATGCCGAGGATCAGCGTCAATAGCAGCCCGGCCAGCGCGGCGGTCAGAAATGCCGTCCGCACGGCGCTGACCGCGCTCGGGATCTCGACGATCGGCTTCCGGACCGCGAGCACATACAGCAGATCGTCCTTGGCCACGAACGGCACCGCGGCGCGCGCAAACTCGGCCCCGTCGATCGTGCCGAAGGTGAACTGGTGCCGGTGCGTCTTGAACGCCGCGGCCACATCGGAGTACGACTCGTCCTCGTCGCCCGCCTCGCCGCGACAGTCGAGCAGCGGCCGGCTGCCCTGCCCGTCGGGGCCAGGGGACGCCATGACCACCACGGTCGCGCCAAGACGTACGCCGAGCGCGGTCTGGGCACCACACAGCGCCTTCTGCTCCCTGGCCGAGCTGAGGACCTCGGACAGAGGGAGCTGAGCGAACTTGGAGATCGTGTCCCGCTTGAGGTTGTTGACCAGCGTGTTCTTGTCGGCGGTCCGGAGGCTGTGCTCGAGCGGACCCAGCAGCGTCACCGCCGCGACTACCAGCGTCGCGACCGCGGTTACGAACACGACGCCCACGATCCGACCGCGAAGCCCCAGCGCGCCCCGGCTGGACTGGCGGGCGCGCATCAGACGGCCCCCGCGGCCCGGTGCTGCGTCGCCGCGCTGCTCGCGGCCCGCACGCCCCACCACGCGGGGCATTAGGGACCTCGCAGGCGGTACCCGGCGCCACGCACAGTGAGGATGTAACGCGGCTTCTCGGGCTCCGGCTCGAGCTTCTCGCGAAGGTGGCGGATGTGGACGTCGATCGCGCGCGGATCGCGGTAGGCGCTGTCGCCCCAGATCGCACGCAGCAGCTCCTGGCGGTTGAGCAGCCGCCCCGGGTCCGCCATCAGCGCGTCGAGCAGCTCGAACTCAGAGAACGTGAGCTTGACCGGGGTCCCGTCGATCATCACCTCGCGCTGGGCGCGGTCGAGCGAGATCGGGCCGACGACCAGCACCTCGTCGCCCATCGCCCGAGTGCCCGCACGACGCAGCACCGCACGGATCCGGCTGCGCAGCTCGGCCAGCCCGAATGGCTTGGTCACGTAGTCGTCGGCGCCTGCCTCGATCCCGAGCACATAGTCGGCCTCGGAGTCGAGCGCCGTCAGCATGATGATCGGCACCACGTTGCGCCTGCCGCGGAGGGTGCGGCACACCTCATAGCCGTCTGGTCCGGCGCCGAGTGCGACGTCGAGCAGGACGATGTCGAACTGGTCAGTGCTCGCGCGGTCGATCGCCGCCCGGCCGTCGGCGACGGCCAGCACGCGGTGGCCCTCGCGAGAGAACGACCGCGTCAGCATCTCGCGCAGGTCCGACTCGTCGTCGACTACCAGGATGCTGAGCGACGCATCGCCCGACCGGGCGGGCGCCGGCGCCTGGGATTGGCGATCGGTTGACATCGGACGATGCGATCGTACCCCAGCGGCCACTCGGCGACCGCGGTAGAAGCCTTTGCCTATCGGGGCTAGGAGACGCGCGCTACCGCTTCTAGATCGCGCTCGGCGACCGGCGGTTGCGCCTCGCCGAGGCCGACGCGATCAGGAGCCAGTTGGCCGACGGCGGCGACCACCCACAGGAGCACCAGCCAGGTCACGGTGGCGAGCGCCACATGAATCCAAACCATCTGGCTTGGAAGCTTGAGCTCGTACTGGACACTGCCGACGAGGCCCTGAGCGGCGAGCAGCACACCGAGCATAGTCAACGGTTCCATCACGTCCGGCGCGGCGCCACGATGGCGCTCCAGGAACCAGACGCCAATCACGGCGACGCCGAAGATCGCAGCGACCGTCGCGTGCTCATGGACGGCCCACGCGAGGGTGTCGGCGCCTTTGAAATGTAGGCGATGGACCACCTGACCGGTGAAACCGCCGGAGTGGGGCCCGGAGGCGGTGGCGACCGTGCCGGCGAAGATCGTCAGCGCGCCCAGAGGAGCCAATCCTCGGACCGACCAGACGCCCAAGCGGTCGGTCGACCGCGGGCGCGCCCCTGGCTCATATCTGCTCCGCCATGCCAGCGCGAAAGCGGCGACCAGGATCAACAGCGAGAGGCTGAAGTGGGCCATCACGAAGCCAGGCGCCAGGTGGTTGAGGACGGTTAGGCCGCCGAGCACCGCCTGCGCCGCGACGCCTAGCGGCAGTAGCACCGCAAGCACCGCCAGGTCGCGCCGGAACGGTCGGCGCGTGAAGGCCAGGACGGCAGCGACGACCGTGATCACGCCGACGACGGCGGACACCGCGCGGTTGCCGAACTCGATCAGCGCATGCGAGCTGAGCGGCGGCAGCGGTGTGCCGCCGCACTTGGGCCAGTTGGCGCAGCCGAGCCCCGAGTCGGTCAGCCGGACGGCCGCTCCGCTGAACACGATCAGCGTCAGCGAGGCGAGCGCCACATAGGCGACAAGGCGGTACTGCTTGGGGTTTACGGCGAGCCGGTCACGCATGCACGTGGTACTCGAACGGGAGCGTGGACTCTAGTTCCGCCAGTGTCGGGGCGCGCCGATCGCGGTCGGAGGCGACGAGCTCGACGTCGGCGGGCCACTCGATCGCGACCGCGGGATCGTCGTATGCGAACCCGGCCTCCAGCGAACGTTCGTAGTAGGCGGATGTCTTGTAGGTCACGTCGGCGAGCTCGGATAGCACGCAGAACCCGTGCGCGAAGCCATCCGGGATGTAGAGCTGGTGGTGGTGGAGATCGTCAAGCGCGAACGCCTCCCAGACGCCGAACTGAGGCGATCCACGCCGGATGTCGACGATCACGTCGAGAATCACGCCGCGCACGCAGCGGACCAGCTTCGCCTGGCCCGGCTGGAAGTGCATCCCGCGGACGATCCCGCGCCGCGAGCGGGAGTGGTTGTCCTGTACGAGATCGTCGATCCCGAGCTCTTCGTACTCGTTGCGGCGGTAGCACTCGAGGAAAAAGCCGCGTTCGTCCCCGTGAACGACCGGCGCCAGGAGCATCGGCCCATCGAGCTTGGTCGGAAGCTTCTGCATCGCCCCGCTTGACGATATCGCCACGGCTATGCTCGCCGCTTGCCGATCGACGCTGGAGAAGCAGGAGCAGACCATGCAGCGAGGATCGGCATCCTGGTCGTCGCTTACAACGCGGTCGCAACCCTGGCCAGCGTGCTCGATCGCGTGCCGGCCGACTTCCGGCCGCGGATCACGCAGATCTTCGTCTGCGACGACGCCAGCGAGGACGCCACCTATCTCGTAGGTCTCGGGTACAAGCAGGCGTTCCCGGACCTGCCGCTGACGATCATCCGCAATCCCCGCAACCTCGGCTACGGCGGCAATCAGAAGGTCGGCTACAAGCTGGCGATCGAGAACAAGCTCGACATCGTCGTGCTCCTGCACGGCGACGGGCAGTACGCGCCCGAGTGCATCGAGCAGATGGTCGAGCCGCTCGCCCGCGGCGATTGTGATGCGGTGCTCGGGTCACGGATGCTGGTCAAGGGCGCCGCCCGCGGCGGTGGGATGCCGCTTTACAAGTTCGTCGGGAACAAGGTCCTGACCCGGTTTCAGAACGCCGTTCTCAGGACCAGCCTGTCGGAGTTTCACTCGGGCTACCGGGCCTACAGCGTCGCCGCGCTGGCGGCGATCCCGTTCGAGCGCAACTCCGACGACTTCAACTTTGACACCCAGATCATCATCCAGCTGCTCGACGCGCGGATGCGAATCTGCGAGATCCCGATCCCGACCTACTACGGCGACGAGATCTCGTACGTCAACGGGCTGCGCTACGCAAAGGACGTGTCGCTCGACGTCGTCCGCTACCGGGCTTCGAAGCTCGGCTTCTTCTCGGACGATCTCCACGATCGCCGGGACGCCGTCCCGCGCGAGACCTCGCACGAGGTGATCGTGCGCTGGCTGGCCGAGCTGGCGCCGGCCGCGGTCCTGACGCTCGGCCGCTCCGGGGGCCTGCTCGCGACCCGCCTGCAGTCGCTTGGACATCGGGTCACCGCGGTCGATGTCGCGGGCAACGGGGGCGTGATCCAGGCGAACTTCGAGCAACCGCTGCCCACGGAGGTCGCCGAGGCCGGGCCGTTCGATGTGATCGTTGCCGCCGACGTGCTCGAGCACGTCGCCGACCCGCAGCGGCTACTCGAGGAGCTGCGGCCGCTTCTGAGTCCCAGGGGCGTGCTGGTCGCGTCGGTGCCGAACTTCGGCCACTGGTACGCGCGTGCCCGGACCGCGGTCGGAAAGTTCGACTACGACGATCGGGGCGTGCTCGACCGCGGTCATCCGCGGTTCTTCACGCGGGCGAGCTTCGCCCAGCTGCTGCAGACGTGCGGATTCGCGATCCGTCGCCAGCAGGCGACCGGACTGCCGCTCGAGGCGCTCACCGGCCGCGAGCGGCCGGCGCTGCGACGGCTGGACGACCTCGCCGTTCGCGTCAGACCGACGCTGTTTGGCTACCAGCTGGTCTACGAGTGCGAGCCCGCGCTTGCCCCGGACGTGATCCAGGCGACGTGACGGGTGGTTCGGAACGGATTACGTCACATGGACGTCAAGCGTTCCGATGGCCTAGATCTGCCAGCGACCGTCGATCAGCACCGGCACCTCGCGCCCGTCAGGGGTGACGCCGGTGACCGCGACGTCGGGGCCGCCGATCATGAAGTCAGTGTGGACGGCGCTCATGTTGATGCGCTCAGCCGTCTGCTGATCCTCGGTCAGGTGCGTGAAGCCGGACCCCACCGCGATGTGACTGGCCGAGTTCTCGTCGAGCAGCGTGTCGTGGAAGACGACTCCGGTCGGACCGATTCGTCCGCTTCCGTCGACGAGCGCCACCTCGCCAAGTCGGTTGGCGTCGGGGTCGCGGGCGACGAGCTCACGCAGCAGCGGCGCCCCCGCATCGGCATCGATCTCGACCGCCCGGCCGCCCTCGAACCGTACCCGCAGCCCCTCGACCGCGCGGCCGGAGACCAACAGCGGCTTCGTTGACGTGACGAAACCCTCGGTCCGCTCAGGGTCGGGGCTTGTGAACACCTCCTCGGTCGGGAGGTTCGGTATGTGATCGCGTCCCCAGGCGGTCTGGAAGCCGCCGCCGTTCCAGTGCACGCCGGGCATCAGGCCGATCGTGAGATCAGTGCCCGGGCCGGTGAAGTGCAGCGCGTCGAGCTGCACCGCGTCGAGTCGTTCCGCGGCGTCGGTCAGCTCCTTCGAGCGCGCCCACCACGACGCGACCGGATCTTCGTCGTCGAGTCTCAGGATGTGGGCGATCTCGGACCACAGCCGTGCCAGCGCCGCCTCGTCGTCGAGGTCCGGATGGACAAGCTTTGCCCAGGCGACAGTCGGGCCCGGCACGATCGACCAGTTGACCGCGCGCTCGGACAGCACCTCGATCCACTCGACGAGCGCGACCGTGTCGCGTCCGATCCGGGCCGGGTCGACGCGGTCCAGCAGCCCGGGCGCCGTCGGCCCGCTCAGCATGATCGTCGCGCCATGCAGGTCGGCCAGCTGGCGGGGGCGCTCACGCACCCACGGGATCACCTCGCCGAGCGCCTCGTCCGGGGCGTGCTCGAGCCGGGCGAG
>JBKQJQ010000417.1:0-7491 GCA_052147875.1 Solirubrobacteraceae bacterium
GGGACACCACGATCCTGACCCGCCCGCAGCAGGCCGGGAAGCGACATCGTCAAAGAACACGGCCGGGCACCCGCCCAGGACGCTCAGATAGTTAGGCCGTCAACACCCGGCGGGCGGCTGCAGCGGCCTCACCCGTCAACGCAGAGGCCGTACCAGATAAGAGCGAAGATTTCCCGCCACTTACCGCCGAAGGTCACACCCGGCGTCGAGGCGGGCGGCGCCGCGCGCCTGTGTCGGGCTAACGGTCGATTTCCCTACACCGGGATGACTAGCGGCCTGATCATGATCATTGCTAACGACAACGGATGCGCGGACCAGTAAACTGTGCCCCAAGAACCCGGTCAGAAAACCCCGCTATTTCGCCCCTGGTGACGCGCTCCTGACCAAGAAGATCCCGGATTTCCCGCGGATGTGACCACCTCGGGGGTGACGAGGCTTAAGCCGGAAAGGGGCAATGGGCTGGTGAGCCGCTGGTCGGTTGCCGAGGATGCGCTCGATGATGGCGGCGTTCTCGGCTGATCCGGCGCGGAAGTACTGCTGCGGTAGTTTGACGCAGTGTGATGGGACGGACATCAGCGCGAGCCGCGTCGGCGGGAATTCTTGCGGCGACGGGCAGTACTGTCGGTGAGCTGACGCGGCGTCGGGCGGTTACCGACGACGACGGCCACAATGACATGCTGGGGCGACGCGTCCGAGTCCGCGCGATGCTCGGCGACCCAAGTGAGATCGAGTAGCGGTCGCGCGCCGTTGCTGTGGTCGGTGAGATCGAGAACCAGCAGCTGGCTGAACGGTTCGCTGGATCCGGAATACTGCGCTGTCTGCGGGACGTACTCTTCCAATGCTTCCGGGCTGCTGTTGTCCAGCTCGCGCTTGACCTCAGTGGCGAGACGAACGTCGAGAGCATGGGTGATCACGTCGACGCGGCCCGTTCCGACGCGCGGCTGCTCGAGTGTGACCCTGCCTGCGAGCGGCCACGAGGTGGCGAGCCAGACGTAAAACTCGTACTGTAGGTCGGCCTCGACGGGGACGCGATCGCCATCGCCCAGCCTGCGGATGATGTCGGTGCCGTTGGGCAACAGTGGGCCGCCGCGGTCGTAGCGGTCGCGAAGGAATGTCAGCGTGCGGTTGAGCAGCAGTACGACGGCAGCGCGGGCGTCGGCACGGAACCGCGGGTTGGCGCTCAGCGCGTCGAGGATGTGGCTGCGCATTTCCGACAGGAGTGGGTCGGCGTTGACATCGACAGCTTCGCTGGAGACAAGAAGCGCATCGAGCTCAGCAAGCTGCTCGTCGTTCAAGGCGGTCTCAAGCGCGCGGCAGACTTCGCGTCCGAGGCGCTCGAGTCGGGGCGCGATGCGCGCGAGACGTTTGTCTGCATATTTGCCCTCCTCGGCGTCGTCGTCCTCGGCGGCGTCGTCGTCGCCGGGTTGCTGGACGTGACGTCGACGGATTGCTGCGGCGAGCTCGTCAGCCGCGGCCGGGAGAAGAGGCTGGCCGCGGGCACGGTCATTGTCGACGGCGCGGAGCAGCTGATCAGCGAGGACGGCATTCGCTGCAACAGCGTTCTCGACCGCCGGGCGGATGGTTGCTGTGAGACCAGGCGCGGGGGCCGTGGTGCGCTCGGCGACGTAAACGCGCGCGATCTGGCCGATGGCCGCAGCTGTATCTAGCCAGCTACGCTCGCGGAGCCGGTCAATGGCGTCACGGAGAGCGAGGACGAGAGCCAACCAGTCGGTCTCAGCGTCGCGGACAGGCTGCCGCCACGCAGGCAGGTGGGAGTTCAGGTGCCAAGCGTCCCGGCGGCCGAGGACTAGGCGGAGGCGAGCAGCCGCGGCTACCAGGGTGTCGTAGTCACCGGCGGCAAACGCGGTTACTGCGCGGCAGACGGAGCCATACGCCGCGGCGTCGTCGCGAGCCTCATCGAGCTCCTCGGCCGCGGCGAACTCGTCGGCCGCGTCGGCGAGCACGGCAGTAGCAGCTTCCGCGTTGGGGAGCCGCAATGCGGTACGTAGGGTGTCGCACGCCAGCTCGAACGTCGCATCGGCGGTCGCCGCATGGTGGGCGCGGAGCACACGCAGCGCATCGACGAGCGGCGTGGTCAAAGACGTGTCAGCGCCCCACGCATCGAGCGCGGCGCCGATGAGGCGAGGGATTGCCTCGGCGTACTCGTCGGGGGCGTCGTTAGGAATGGTGGTAAGCCTGTGCAGGACGAGGTAGGGGGTGCCGGAGCCGGCAAGGGCTACCCGCAGTGCCGCCTCTAGGCGAGTCGCGGCAAGATGTGGGTTCGTAGTGATGAGCGGGTCTGGATCGCGAAGCAACAGCCCGTGGATGCCCACTGCAGCAGCGCTCGCGACTGCCGGGTCGGCGAGGAGCTCATCGACGGTGTCAGCGAGCGCAAGGACGCTGCGCTGCGCGGCAAGCCCACGGCTGAACTCCTCGACTGCGGGCCCCCAATCGCCTCCGGGAGCGCGCCGGGTGGCGACGGCGAGGGCCGCAGCGGCTAGCGGCGCCGCTGGGGATGCCGCGAGTGTGACCATTTCGGCGGTGACATCCGTAGTGGCTCCGAGCGAGTTAAGGTCGGCTACTGCGCCGTCCCTGGCTGCGGCGAGCAGCGCGGTCTCGACCGGGCCGATCATAGGGGCGCTCCTTCGCTCTGTGGGTGGGGAGCATCACCAGAGGGCATCGCCACCCGGCATTGGGCGCAGCACGGCCTCCTCTCCGAGTCTCCCTCTTGGAAGCGTCTGGTCTTGCGTAGTGGTCAGGATTTGCAGCCCGGGCGTGTCGGCGGCTATCTGGACCAGCGCGTCCACGACGGCATGCGCGTCAGCGACCTGCACTTCTTCAGCGCGCAAACTGTCGATCATCAACAACCCCGGGTGCGTGGCGATACCGAGCCGAGTGCCTACACGCACCAGCGCGATGACGGTCGCAATACGCAGCCGGAGTCTCTCACCCGGGCTCTGGCGACTGAACGAGCCAGCAGCGACGCCCCCTTTCGTGATGTCCATTCGAGCGGCGCGGTTCAGCGTGACTGCGGTGACCGAGTGCATTCCGAAGCGGCGCGCCAGTTCGGCGATCTCCTGGCCGAGGGTCTCGAGCAGTCCGCGCGCTGCTGCCTGCAGCCGCTCATCGAGCTCAGCATGCAGCGCGTCAAGGACAGTCAGCGTCGGGTCGGGTTCTTCGGTGGTGCCGCTAGGCGCAACGGCCTGCGTGAGGACGGCGAGCGCGCCCTCGCTGCGGGCGACCACAGCCTCGAGCGCGGCTCGCTCGCCGACCTCCCGAGCGGCACGGGCCTCAGTGAGTTCACGCTCACGCGCCTGCAGGTCTGCGGTGAGCGCGCCGACGCGGCGCTCCTGATCCTCCAAGGCACGCAACGACTCCGCTTCGGCAGCACGCGACGCCTTAAGCGCCTCCTCACGTTCGGCTATGATGTCAGCGGTCGCGTCGTCGTCGTCAGTCAGGCGCGAGGCGCACACAGCGCATCGGTGATCCGAAGTCTCGCCGGCGCGGCGGTCGGCACCGACGGGTGTCTCGCACCGGGGGCAGTTGGTCGGATCGAGGCCGTGAAAGAGTTTTGCGACGACGGCAGTCTCGCGGGCGTTGTTGAGCGCGCGCTCGTCTTCGAGACGCGCAGCCTTCGATTGTCGATGCGCTGCCTCCAAAGCCCGCCAATTGGCGTCCGCGTCCGCTACTTGTATACCTAGCGCCGCAACACGGGCGGCGAGCTCGGCAATTGGGGCAGCGGGCCCCTTAGGCAGCGCGGCCAACGCGCGATGGGCCTGGGCGAGCTGCTCCTGGTGCTGCGCACGGAGTTCGGCGATGCGGGACCCAGCGGGATCGGCCGCCGCGGTCCGTGTCCTTGCCTGCGCGCGAAGCGTCTCGCGAAGGGTGTTCACCCGGGTCAAGAGGGCTGCGCCTGGCAGATCGAGAAACACCATGAGCAGGCGACCAGCAAGTCCGCCCATCACGGTCTCACCGAGAAGTACTTTGTCGCCGCCGGTGGGAGGATAAAGCGCGCCGAAATATGACGGCCATGCATGCCGCTGCTGGCCGCCGTCGCGGACCGCGGCGTAGATGGGGTCGAGGTCGAGCCGGTCGAGCATGAAGGCGTCGACCGCTGCGGCATACTCCTCGGCGGAAGTCGCGGTCACCAGGGTGCGCCCAGGGACCAGCCCGGCACCGCCCAGTGACCCTTCTGAAGGAAGCTCCGCGATAGTCGCGTCGGTGATTTGCCCGTCGGAAATCTGGAGCCGGAATCGCAGCGGCACACCGTTCACATCTGCGTCGCACTCCACTGTGTCGAGCCACGTGGCGACATCGAGCTGAAGTTCGCGCGGCGTGCCGCGCAAGCAGAGGGTGATGATCTCGAGCAGGCTCGTCTTGCCGCGCAGGTTCGGCCCCACCGCCATGACGACGCCAGCGGGAAGCGTGAATGTGCGGTCGAAGGGACCAGCTTCCGGGACGCCGGTCTTCGTGCCGCGCAACCGGAGCCGCGTGACCCGCAGTGACCTGCGGGCAGTCGGTACCGTCGCGGTCGGGATGCCATGCGCGGCCAGCACCTCGAGAACGATGGCGCTGTCGACACCTGCGCGGGTGGCGACCGCGTCGACAAGGTTTCCGACGGGCTGGACCGTCACTGTGCCGCTCCAGTCATCGCAAGGAGCCGCGAACGGACACGGGAGGCGATCGACTGAATGCGCGTGTTGAGTGCCGCCTCTGCGTACTCCTGCTGGTCGTACTGGATGTCCTTTAGCTGGGTCCCGCCGTACCCCGATGTAAGCCGAACGAGAAGCGCCACCCGGTCGACGTAGTACGACAGCTCGGGCACGTCGGCCACCATGTCACGTGCCACCGACCGGCCGACCGCCGTCAGGTAGTAGTTGTGCTGCCGCGTGTGGCCAGGCGTCCCCTCGCGGCGGCGCAGCACAAGGCCGACGCTGGAGAGCACCGAGAGCGCGCCGTCCAGCGGCTCGTATGCGCCGAATCGGTAGCGCAGCATCGGGTAGCGGCGTACTTCTGGCTCCTCCGACATTAATATCCGTTCCGCCTCCGCAAGAAGATCTGCGGCGCCGGTGTCCTCGTAGCGATCGAGGAGCTCGTTGGCAAGGTAGTCCGGATTGCGCAGCCAAAAGTCCATCTTTTGAAGCGCGACCTGCGTGCGCAGCACGGCGACTGCCCCAGGCGGCGCTTCCAGAGGAGGTGGGTCGGCCAACGGCTCAGCCGCTCCGTCGATCAGAAGCAGGAGACGGACCGCGTCCTGCATCCGACTCGTCGTTGGTCCGGCCTGCGCATCTCCAGCAGCGGTCACGCTTGCCTCCCGGCATCGCCGACTTGCGTATGGTCTGGGGAATCATACCGGCTGCCTGCGGGGAGTCACGGAAAACCCTGGCACGTGGATTCGCCCCGCCAAAGCTAGCGGCCAATGTGAGCCAGCGTTTCGATACCCGACAAGGGTCATAGCCGCGACGCGGAAGGATTCGGCTAAACGCCTGGCCGGACTTCTGCAGCTGGTATGCATTCCGGGGTCTAATCGCTAGCACCGTGCCTGGTCGTGGGCATGTAACAAGAGCCGGAACCCACCTGCGTGCAGGCACACGCTCGCTGGCGTGTCGCCGGGCTTGACGTCATCACCAGGGACTTTGACGCTGGGGCCAGCCTGCGGGACCTCCAGGACGCCATCGGGCATGCCTCGCCGCGAGCTCGGCCATCCCGGCACCTCCACTGGTTAGGTCTCACACCCGCTTCACGACGGGGCCCGAAGCCAGCGTTACTACAAGTTAAGCGTTCGATTTCCTTCCATGTCCGCGTGGCGATCCGGACCGCGGGGCGGCGGCAGAGGCGGTGCTGTCCCCCGCGGTGTCGACAGTTAAGCGCGATTCAGCTGTGATGACGCACGTATGCGAGGGGACTCCGAAACGTTGCCGTCCGATTTCACATGCCCGGTGCATGTGCAGGTACGAGACCGTCCCGGCGATCAGTGCGAGACACCCGACGCAGCAGATCGTGGTGCGCTTGATCCAGCGATCCGTCCGCCCGCTCACTGCTGCGCCCCCAGCACCAGCTCACCGATAGTCGCATGACGGCGGCCACGAGTTCCTAATGTCCCTTGACAGTCGCAGGCATGTACGTAAGCGTCATGTCCCCCACCGACATGAACCTCCATCAGAGTCAGGCGTTAATCCTGGACGTTTCCGTGGCGCAGGTATAGGTCGGGTACACGATAGGTACATCATCAGTCCACGACAGGTAAATGACCGGCGCTACCAGATCTAATCCCTTAGCCTCGATCCACCGCGTGAATAGGGGTGTTTCCGGGCGTGTCAACGCGAAAGGTGCCCTCTGAACTGGGACGATAGGAGTGTCTTAAGCTTCTGTCGCCTGGTTCGAGAGGACACCTGTCAAGTGCGATTGTTGCATAGCCTGGCCAGGACGCACGCATCGTTTGACGACCCGAATCTCGTGTCGCGGGCCGGGCTGGTCCCGGTCATGGCGCTGGCCCAGCGGGCCGGGCTCACTGAGCTGGTCGCGGAGCAGGTCCGGCCCGGCGGCCCGTGCGGGGTCAACGCCCAGCTGAAGGTTCCCTGCCTGGTCGCCGGGATGATCGGCGGGGCGGACAGCATCCAGGACATGGACCTGCTGCGGCACGGCGCGATGGATGTGCTGTCCGGCGGGATCCGCGCGCCGTCTACGCTGGGCTCGCACCTGCGCTCCTATACCTGGGGGAACGTCCGCCAGCTGGAGGCGGTGAACCGGCAGCTGCTGGCCGACCTGGCCCGCCGGGCGCCGCTGCTGCCCGGCAAGGACGTGCTGGCCTTCGTCGACATCGACTCGATGTAAAAACGGGTCTACGGGCATAAGAAGCAGGGCGCCCGGTTCGGGCACACCAAGATC
Organism: Solirubrobacteraceae bacterium; assembly: GCA_052147875.1. GTDB lineage: Bacteria > Actinomycetota > Thermoleophilia > Solirubrobacterales > Solirubrobacteraceae > Palsa-465. The sequence goes on from JBKQJQ010000417.1 coordinate 6,889, forward strand.
CAGGGTAAGTCGCTGCTGGTCCGCGGGCTGAACGCGCTCGCGGCGGTGATCAGCACGCCGCTGTCGGCGCCGGTGATCGCCGCCACCCGGCTGCGCGGCGGGAACGCCGCCTCGGTCCGCGGCGCGGCCAGCTTCGCCGCCGAAGCCATCGGCACGGCGCGGGAAGCCGGGTGCACCGGTCTGATCGTGGTCCGGATGGACTCGGCGTATTACGCGGCCAGGGTGATCGCGGCGATCCGCCGCGCGGGCGCATTGTTCTCGGTGACGGTCCCGATGGATCCCAAGGTCAGGGCCGCGATCGCGGCCATCCCCGGGGACGGCTGGACCGCCATCAAGTATCCCCGGGCGATCTGGGATGACCAGCTGCGCGCCTGGGTCTCCGACGCCGAGGTCGCCGAGGTCCCGTACACGGCGTTCACCTCGAAGAAGGGCCAGGCGGTCACCGCGAGGCTGATCGTGCGCCGGGTCCGCGACCGGAACAAGCAGGCCGCCGCGGGCCAGGACGAGCTGTTCCCCCTGTGGCGGTACCACGCGTCAAGCTGCCGGATGACCTCGTGCCAGGGGGGTTTCGCGCCGCGACGATCGCCCCCCGGAGCGCGGGCC
>JBKQJQ010000418.1:0-3874 GCA_052147875.1 Solirubrobacteraceae bacterium
CCAGCCGCGCGAACGCGATCCCGCGCACGACCCGCCGCGGAAGCGGCTCGCCGAACGAGGTGCCGGCGTGCAGCCCGCGCTCGTAGTCGCGCTGCTCAGCGGGGCTCAGGAGCCGATCGGATCCCTCGCCGGCGTGAACGTTGACCCCGTAAAACTTGCGATCGGGGTGGGCGGCGACGAACCCCAAGAACAGGTGGCGCCGGCGCGCCACGAGCGCCAGCGCGTCGGGCGATACCTCGACCGCCTCCCCCTCCCAGGCCACCTGTACGAAGTTGTCGAGCGAGATGTCGGCGCGACCCGCGAGCGTGACCGTCATCGCCTGACGACCGCCGACGACGCACAGGTGGCGAGCGCTAGCGCGAGGTCCTGCTCGGACACCCCGGCCAGCTCAGGTGAGTCGAGGTCGATCTCGATCTCAGTACCGGGCCCGTCGAGCCCGAGGCTGGCGCGCCCGTTCGCGGCGGTCTGCCCCCACAGGTCGCCGCCCGCCGCCGCCAGCAGCGTGAACCGGGTCTGGCGCTCACGCCGCGCCAGCGTCTCCATCTCGCGCAGTTCCTCGAACGGGTCGACCCTGACCTGCGAGTCGGTCCCGATCGCCAGCCGCACCCCGGCGTCGCGGTAGCGCATCCCCGGCAGGTAGCCGTCGCCGAGGTTGCCCTCCGTGGTAGGGCAGGTGACGACGATCGAGCCGCTGGCGGCAAGCAGTTCCACATCGCGGTCGCTGACGTGGATCGCGTGAACGACGCTCGTTCGCGGCCCGAGGAAGCCACAGCGTTCGAGCAGCTGAATCGGCGAGCAGCCGTGCTCGGCGTCGCACTCGGCAAGCTCGCGCCGCTGCTCCGACGCGTGGACATGGCGGACGAGGCGCTCGCGCTCGGAGTAGGCAGCGACCGCCTCGATCCAATCGGCCGGCACGGCGCGGACGCTGTGCACGGCGACGCCGACGTGCACCCCGTCACGGTCGGCCGCCCACGCGCGCAGGGCATCGGTCCGGGCCAGGAACGTGTCCACGTCGGGATCGCAGAACCGCCGCTGGCCGGCATCGGGGCTCCGGCCCGCGCCGGCGCGGTGGTAGGCGGCCGGCAGCAGCACGATCTCGAGGCCGCACGAGACGGCCGCCTCCGCGAGCGCGATCGCCATCGCATTTGGGTCCTCGTACGGCGTCCCGTCGGGCTGGTGCACGACGTAGTGAAACTCGCCGACGGCGCCGTAGCCCGCGGCGGCCATCTGCGAGTAGACGCGCTCGCCGACCGCGCGCATCGACGCCGGGTCGTGGCTGCGGGCGAGCCGGTACATCTCGGTCCGCCAGCTCCAGAAGTCATCGCCGGGATGAGGACGTTCGCCGACACCGCGCAGATCGAGCTGAAACGCGTGGCTGTGAGCGTTGGCCATCGACGGGACCTTCACCCGACGCTCACCCGCCAGTCAGCGTCCTCGCGCACGTACGCGATCTCCCCGCCGATCACGGAGATCAGCACCGGGTTGTGGCCGAGCCGGTACGCGATCTGGTCGACGGGAACATCCAGGACCAGCAGGTCGGCGCGCTTGCCGATCTCGATCGACCCGAGCGTGCGCTCGAGCCCCAGCGTCCACGCCGCGTTCAGGGTCGCCGCCGCGAGCGTCTCCAAGGCGCTCATTCGGTACAGCCGCGCACCGAGGCCGATCACCAGCGGCATCGACACGACCGGCGCCGTCCCCGGGTTGGCGTCGGTCGCCAGCACCACGAGCGCGCCCGCGTCGAGCAGCGCCCGTCCCGGGGCGCGATGTTCGGCGCCGAGGAACTCCGCCGCGGGCAGCAGCACGGCCGCGCACTCGGCGGCCGCCAGCGCGGGGATATCACCGGCGTGGAGTGTCGACAGGTGGTCGACGGACCGCGCACCCGCCGCCAGCGCCACCGGCACCGAGCGATAGCCACCGAACTGCTCGACATGGCTGCGCAGGGCGAATCCGGCCGCCGCCGCAAGCGATCCCATCGCGGTCAGGTGATCGTTCGAGAACGCGATCGATTCGACGAAGATGTCGAGCGCGCTGACTCCGCCGCGATCGATCACCTCGGGCATCATCGCCTCGACCTCGTGCATCCAGGAATCGGCGCTGTACCCGTCCGGGACTGCGTGCGCCAGCAGCGCCGTCGAGACGGTCGTCTGGGAAACCTGCCGGGCCAGCTCGCGCGCGAGCGCCAGCGCCCGCAGCTCGCCGTCGCGCGAAAGGCCATAGCCGGACTTGCACTCGAACGTTGTCGTTCCCCACGCGAGCATCTCCGCGGCAAGACCGGCCGACTGCGCCAGGATCTCGGAGTCAGAGCTCTCGCGCAGCGCCCGCGCCGAAGCGGCGATTCCACCGCCGCCCCGGGAGATCTCCTGATAGGGCACGCCGCGCAGCTTCTGCTCGTACTCGGCCGCGCGCCAGCCGGCGAACGGTAGGTGCGTGTGGCAGTCGACGAATCCAGGAATCACCGCGCAATCGCGCGCATCGATCTGCAAGTCCGCGGACTCGACGCCAAACGCATGGATCTCCCCGCCGCTGACGAGCAGATCCCCGCCGTCGAGATCCTGGCCGCCGATGTCCTCCCCGCGAAGGCTGCCCAGCCTGTCGCGGCCAGGGCGCAGGATCTGCTCGGCGCCGCGGATGCAGACCGAGCTCAACGGACGTCGGGCTCGGGGTCGAGCATCGGCATCCGGATCCCGTGCTCACGCGCCGCGTCGACCGCCTCCGGATAGCCGGCGTCGGCGTGGCGCACGACACCCAGCCCTGGGTCTGCCGTAAGTGCCCGGCGCACACGCTCGCCGGCGGCCGGCGTCCCGTCCGCAACCACAACCTGACCGGCGTGAATCGACTTGCCCATCCCGACGCCGCCGCCGTGGTGGATCGACACCCAGCTGGCGCCGCAAGCGGTCATCAGCATCGCGTTCAGAAGCGGCCAGTCTGCGACTGCGTCGGAGCCGTCGCGCATCGACTCGGTCTCACGTTCGGGCGAAGCGACCGAGCCTGCGTCCAGGTGGTCGCGGCCGATCACGATCGGTCCGCGCAGTTCGCCGCTGGCGACCATCTCGTTGAAGCGGACGCCGGCGCGGTCGCGCTCGCCGTAGCCGAGCCAGCAGATCCGCGCCGGCAGGCCCTGGAACTGGACTCGCTCCTGAGCCAGCGTGATCCAGCGCGCGATGTGCTCCTGGTCGCCGAACAGGTCGAGGATCGCGCGGTCGGTCGCGTGGATGTCGACCGGATCGCCCGACAGCGCGACCCACCGGAACGGGCCTTTGCCTTCGCAGAACAGCGGCCGGATGTAGGCCGGAACGAAGCCGGGGTAGGAGAATGCGTCATGGTCGCCGTGGTCGAACGCGAGTCCTCGCAGCGCGTTGCCGTAGTCAAAGGCGTCGGCGCCGGACTCCTGCAGTGCCCGGATCGCGCCAACGTGGTTGACGGCGCTCTCCCCCACGCGGCGCATGTAATCGTCGGGATCGGCGCGCCGCAGGACCTCGGCCTGCTCGACCGTCACCCCCGCCGGTACGTAGCCGTTCAGTGGGTCGTGGGCGCTTGTCTGGTCGGTGACGACGTCGACCTCGACGCCGCGCCGGACAAGTTCGGGCAAGACCTCGGCCGCGTTGCCGGCGAGCCCGATCGACAGGCCGCGTCGCTCCCGGCGGGCGACATCGAGACGAGCCAGCGCGTCGTCGAGGTCGGCGGCCCGCTCGTCGAGATAACCGGTCTCGATCCGGCGCTCGATCCGGTGCAGATCGACCTCGAGGCACAGCGCGGCGCCGCCCAACATCGTGATCGCCAGCGGCTGCGCGCCGCCCATGCCGCCGAGCCCGGCGGTGACCACGAGCCGCCCCGCGAGCGTCCCGTCGAAGCGCTGGCGGGCCGCCGCAGCGAA
>JBKQJQ010000419.1:0-2755 GCA_052147875.1 Solirubrobacteraceae bacterium
CGCCGAGCCGGACACGACCTCCTTCTACGCCACCGTGTTCGACTGGTCAGTCGAGGATCTTGGGTTTGCGAGGATGGTCCGCCGCCCTGGCTACGGCGACCACCTTGAGGCGACGGTCGACCCCGACATCCGTACTAGGCAGACGGGCGTCGGTGCGCCTCCCGGCTTCGAGGACGCGATCGCGTGGGCGGGAGCGCTCGAAACCGGCACGTCGCCGCACTGGCACGTCACGTTCGCCGTCGAGGATCGGGATACGACCGCAGCCTTGGCGGACCAGCTGGGTGCCGAGGTGATCTCGGCCGAGGACACCCAATGGACCCGCACGGCACTGGTGCGGGATCCTCAGGGAGCGATCTTTACCGCGAGTCAGTTCACACCAAGCGGCGGCACTTGAGGTAGCTTGCGCTACGCAGCCGTGGGTGAGTTCGAGCGCCACATCAGAAAGCAGCGCGAGCGCAAGCGCGAGGTCCGCAGAGCGGACCGCGCCGTCGCCGCCTACATCGTCTGGGTCGTAGTCGGTGTTGTCGCATTGGCGCTCGCGCTGCTGATCAAGAGCACCGCACTGGTGGTCGTGGTCGGCGGTGTGATCGCAGTCGCGATCCTGTGGAGGTTGCTCGCGCGGTCCCAGCGCTGAGACCGGGTTTCTATTGCGCCGAGGCCGGCCGGGTGGGATCCTCGCGAAAGGAGCGCGCGATGCCCGACATCACTACTCATTCGGGTGGTGGGCGATGCATATCGGTGACATGACCGTGAGCGCCACGATCGCCCGGCGCGCCGGCGGGTGTAGCTGAGCGCTTCTTACTGGTGGCGCACTCCCTGCCGGCCCCGCGTGGCCGTCGGCCCGGCTGCCGGCGGATCAGCAGCGACGTCGGGCCGCTTGAGCAATACAGGGTCACCGCCGGCGAGCTGCGCTCACATGGCCGCCGCGTGAGCCTCTGCGAAGTAGTGGCCGGCGTCGAGGTCCTCGATCAGCCCCGGGTGCGTCGGCACCCATCCGAGCCGTTGCTGGGTCAGCTGGCTCGAGGCGGGAGCATCGAGGGCGAAAAAGGCACCGAGCCAACCGAAATGCTCGGCTGTAGCCTCGGCAGCGATCGAGACTGGCGGCAGGTTCAAGTGCTGCGCGATCACTTCAGCGATATCGCGTGTGGGCAGGCCTTCGTCGCCGATCGCATGGAACACGGACCCGGCTGCCCCGTTCTCAAGCGCCAAGCGGTAGAGCCGCGCGGCGTCGAGACGGTGCACTGCGGGCCAGCGGTTGGATCCATCGCCGATGTAGCCCGACACGCCCTTGCTTCGTGCGATGTCGATCAGGACCGGCACGAAGCCGTGGTCGCCCTCGCCGTGGACTGAGGCACCCGGCCGCACGACCGACGTGCGCACACCGCGGATCGCCAGGTCCTTGGCGATCCGCTCGGCGGCGAGCCTAGGGTGGCTCACCGAGTCGGGGCCGCCGAAGTCATCCTCGGTCGCCACCTGTCCAGGTTTGATCAGTGCGGTCCCTGTCGTGATGACGAGCGGCCGGCCGGAGCCCTCGAGCTCTGAACCGAGCGCCTCGATCGCCCGCTGGTCCGTCAGTGCGGCGTCCTCCATTCGCGAGAAGTCGTGAATGTAGGCGGTGTGGGCCACCCCGTCCGAGCCGGCGGCGCCGGCGCGGAGGCTGTCCGGGTCGTCGAGGGTGCCGCGCTGAACCTCTGCTCCGGCGGCGCTGATTGCCGCAGCCGCGTCGTCGGAGCGCGCCAGGCCGACGACTTCGTGCCCAGCATCGATCAGCTCCCGTACGACGGCGGAGCCGATGAATCCGTTCGCCCCGGTGACAAATACACGCATGGTCAATTCCTCCAACTGAGTCGTGTTCGTGTTCGGCGGCTGGGCCGGTCATCCGTCTGTGGATGATCGATGTCAGTCGCTGACATCACTTTGGCATGTGATGTCAGCGACTGTCAACACTATGATTCAACCATGCCCCGGTGGGAACCCGACGCCCGCAGCAGGCTCGAAGATGCGGCTTTCGCGCTCTACTCAGAGCGTGGCTTTGAGCAGACGACGGTGGCCGAGATCGCCGAGCGCGCAGGGCTGACCGAGCGGACGTTCTTCCGGTACTTCACGGACAAACGCGAGGTCCTGTTCTCCGGCGCGGGCGCGTTGTACGACGGCATGGTGAGCGCCGTCGAGACCGCGTCCGCTTCGCTCGCGCCGCTCGATGCGGCGGCAGTCGGCGTCCAGGCCATCGCCGCCGCGCTTCCCGAGCGGTCAACCGCCCAACGGCGTCAGGCGATCGTCACGGCAAATCCCGAGCTGCAGGAACGCGAGCTGATCAAGATGGCGTCGCTGTCCGCGGCGCTCGCCGAAGCGCTGCGCGGGCGCGGCGTCGGAGAGCCATCAGCGAGCCTGACCGCCGAGATCGCGATCGCGGTGTTCAGGATCGGGTTCGAACGCTGGGTGGATCACGGCAACCCCCTCGAGCTACCCGAACTCATCGATCAGCTGTTCGCCGAGGTGAAAACGCTTACGGCTGGCGGCTCCGGGGCCAAGCTGGCGGGCGCGCAGGCCTAGCGCGCGGGCCCGGTCGCTGCCCCCACTTCAAGGGCCACTTCGCGGCCGTGTTTCGATCCGGGGCTTGGGACCGTCGGACAGCAGGCCGCCTACTGCGGTGCGGCTGTATCGCTCTCGCCGCTGCCGGCCAGCGAGCGGAGTCTGTCGAGCTGACGGCGGAACTGTTCGTTGAGCGCGAACGCAGGCGAGACCGTCTCCACGA
>JBKQJQ010000420.1:0-11111 GCA_052147875.1 Solirubrobacteraceae bacterium
AGCTATGCGCTGGCGGCCGCCGGGCTGGTCAGCTCGCCGATGGTCTCGGGTCAGTTCGAGGACTGGGGCGACCCCGGCCCCGGGAAGTGGATCACGATCTACGCGAACGCCGAGCACGTCTGGATGGATGTCGCGGGCTGGCGCTTCGACACCGTCGCGCTGGCCGAGAGCGGCACCCGCTGGGCGCAGGGCGGCGGCGAGTTCTCGGGGTTCGTGGTCCGTCACCCGCCGGGGCTGTAGAGGGCGAGTTCGCGGGCTATGCGATTCCGGGCGCGCGTCGGGCTGTAGCCAGCCCTGTTGGCAGGTTCCGTCACCGGCCGGGCTGTATCCAGCGCTGTTGGGGGGTCCGTCACCGTGGTCTGTAGCCAACGCTGTTGGGAGGGTCCATCACCTGGGTCTCTAGCCAACGCTGTTGGGAGGGTCCGTCACCGGCCGGGTCTGTAGCCAGCCCTGTTGGGATATCGACATGCGTATACATGGAAAATATCCCACGCAACCGAAAGGTTGCGCGAACCGGGCGGTGCTACGGCGGACCGCCATGCAACCGAAGCGTTGCGCGAATCGTGTGGCAGCTACGGCGGACCGCCATGCAACCGAAGCGTTGTGCGAAACCGGACGGCTGCTATCAGCGCCTCGCCATGCAACCGAAGCGTTGCGCGAACCGACCGCTGCTAGGGGCGGACCGGAACCCCGGAGGTTGGCACTGAGCCAGCCGGGACGCTGCGGATGTCGCCGCGTGTCGTCTGCGCGCGGCGCGGAGGCTCGTCGGTGCCCAGCCAGCGCGTGGCGAGCAGCAGGAGCGCCGGCACCGCGATGATCGCGATCATCGCCTCGAACCAGATCTGGCCCGCGTCGGTGCCCTCGCCAAGCGCGTGACCAAGGCCCAGCAGCCACAGCAGCGCCGTGAAGCGGTGCAGCTTGCGCCAGCGGGCGGTGCCGATCCAGCGCCGGACGTAGTAGGACAGCCCGAGCGCGATCAGGCCCCAGCCGGCGATGATCCCGAGCGAGGTCCAGAGCGACTTGTATGAGCTGACGAACGGGATCGCGATATCGGCGATCGACGGGTGCAGGTATGCGTCACCCAGTAGCGCCACGCCGTGGACGACGATCGCGACGATCGCCGATAGCGACAGCACCTCGTGCGTCGCGAGCAGGTCCGGGCCGCGCTTGCGAAGCAGCTTGGTGCTCATCAGCAGACCGAGCGAGACCGCGAGGCTGGCAGCGACCAGCGCCACGATCCCAGCGGCGCGGCTAGTGATCCAGAACAGGTGCGGCCCGGCGCTCGTCATTGCCGAAACGATCGCGGCGGCGCGCTAGAAGCTCGTACGAGTCGGCTAAGAGACGTGTAGGAACGGCCGCGAGCTGACCGGCACCGTCGGTGCAGTGGTCGTCGGGGCGGTCGTGGTCGGCGCAGTGGTCGTCGGGGCGGTCGTGGTCGGCGCGGTGGTCGTCGTGTCGCTGTAGGTGACCGTGAACGAGTTGTCGTCGGCCAGCAGCGCCGACGGCGTGGCGATCGCCCCGGCCGCGCCGGCCGGATCACCGATAAACCGCCGCTGGCCGCCGGCGGCGAGCGTGATCCGGGTCGTGACCCACTTTCGGCTGACGATCCCGGCTGCGTAGCCGGTCGAGGTGACCGCGCGGGCGTCGGTGATCGTGGCCGAGCCGAAGTTCGCCAGCGGCAGCGTCTGGCACGCGTAGCTGCCGGCGCACTCCGACGGCGCCTCGACGATCCACTCGGCCGAGGTGAGGTCGAGCGTCGAGTCGGCGATGGTCCGCGTAAACGACTTGTGGCGCGTCACGTCGACGAGCTGCAAACGCACCTTGTGACCGGTGACGTCGACGCTCGCGCTCAGCTGGTCGCCGGGCTTGACCGTCATCCGGATCGTTCGCGACGGAGCGGGGACGAGCTCGTACCAGGCGCTGGAGATCACGCGGCCGGTGGCACTGCAATCGGTCTCGGTGCCGATCTGTTCGAGAGCATTCGAGCGCTCGCTGTAGCCGCCGAGGCCGACCCAGACCGACGAGTAGGTCCGTTCGCCGGGCATGCAGGTCGCGGTGGGCTGGGTCCAAGAGCCGGATACGTGCCTGAAGCTGACGCCCGATTTGTGGACCGCATAGCCAGCCCAGTTCGAGCTCTGCGTGCCGTCCGCGAGCGCCGGCGGCGCGAACAGCAGCGCCGCTGCGACAGCCAGCCCGGCGGCGTACCGGATCATCTGTCCCCCGCCGCGGCAAGGATCGCGGCCGTGCGGCCCTGGCAGTCGTACATCGTCGCGCCGCTCGAGGTCGTGACCGCCTTGCATGTCTTTGCGACGACGTCGAATGCCGCCTCGCTCCCGGTCCGCGTGTCGCCCGGCGCGCCGGCGAAGCCCTGCCCGCCGGTCGTGACAATCCAGCGTAAACGCCCCTCGCGGACCTCGATCGCGATCCACTTGGCGGTGACCGAGCTCTCGCGGCCCGAGAACCCTCCCAGGCCGGCGACGTTGGCGTTCGAGGACAGGATCGCCGTCGCCGCTGTGCTCTGGCTCTCGACGCCGATCGTGCCGCCACCGTGCGTGCTCGCATACGCGATGTCGGAGCTAAGCGACGCGCTGTCGCCGCCGAAGCCGCCCGCAGCGCCGAAGCCGCCGCCCCGGGGCCGGAAGCCGAAGCCGCCGCCTGGATTGGCGAATAGTCCCTGGACGCCGCCGCCGCGGACGCCGCCGCTGCGGACGCCGCCGCCCGGGGGTCCAAAGCCGCCGCGTGGCAAGCCAGGGCGTCTCGCCAACCCGGGACCAGCCCCACTGAAGCCGCCGCCTCCAAAGCCCGCAGCGCTCGCCGGACCGCCGGCCGGGAACGTACCGCTGGTCGCGTGACCGATCGTCTCCGCCGCCCAGGTCGCCGGCGCCGCCAGCAGGGCAGCCATCGCGACCGCCAGCAGCGCGACCCGCAGCCGGGGCGCGGCGACGACAGCGAGTGCGATCACGCACGCGGCGCAAACCGCGATCAGCAACGGCTTGGCCCAGGAAAGGTCGCCGCCGAGCGTGCCCAGGACCACGAGCTCAGTGACCGCCCCGGCGCCAATCGCCAACGGCGCGATGATCCGAGCCGAGCGTCCGCCGGGCAGGATCTCGCCAACGCCCGCGCCGACGAGCGCCGCCGTGAACGGAGCCAGGAACGAGACGTAATACGGATGGAAGATCCCCTGCGCGAAACTGAACACGATCGCGGATGCCGCGAACGCGCCACCGACGGCGATCAGCCACCCGGTCCGCGGGTCCGAGCGGCGCAGGCGCGTCAGGACGACGAGCGCCAGCCCGGCGACGATCGCGAAGCCAAGCAGCCAGCCGGCCTGGTCACCGAGGCTCGACTGCAAGAGCCGAAAGATGCCGGTACTGCCGCCAAACACGCCGCCACCGCCGCCACCGCCGAACGCCGCCGGGCCGCCCGCCTGGCCCGCGATCCGGCCAACGCCGTTGTAGTTGAAGATCAGCGACCAGATGCTGTTGTCGGCGGTACCGGAGATCCACGGCCGGTCGGCAGCCGGCGTCAGCGTCACGAGCACCGGCCACGCGAGGCCGACCACAGCCATCGCGAAACCGCCCGCCAGCAGCTGCCTGATCGCCGCCACGCGCCCCCGAGGAGCGACCCACAGATAGCCGGCGGCGATCCCCGGGGCGACGATCAGCGCGACACCCATCTTGGTCTCGAAGCCGAGGCCGATCATGACCCCGCTCAGCACCAGCCAACGCGTGCGGCCCGTCTCGAGCGCCCGGACCAGGAACCAGAGCGCCGCCACGCTACAGAGGATCAGCAGCTGGTCAGGGTTGTTGTGGCGCGACATCGCGACTGTGATCGGCGTCGTCGCCAGCACCAGGCCGGCTGCGAACCCGGCCGGGCGTCCGAACCGGCGTCGCGTCAAGTCGTAGATCAATCCCGCCGCGGCGATTCCCATCAGCGCCTGCAGCACGAGGATGCTCAGCGGGTGAAAGCCGAACACGCGGACCGACAGCGCTTGGACCCAGAGGCTGAGCGGGGGCTTGTCGACGGTCATCAGGCCGCTGCGATCCATCGACGCGAACAGGAAGTCGTGCCAGCTCGTCGACATCGAGCGCACGGCGGCCGCGTAGTACGTGTTCGCCCAGCCGTTGATGCTCAGACCCCACAGGTTGAGCACCGCGGCGATGCCGAGCACGGCGACCAGCTCGGGCCGCGCGCGCAGTCTCCCGACCACCCCAGCGACCGAGCGCTGACCCAGCCGCGGCGTCCGCCACCGGGCACCGTAAGTGGCTGAGTCTGTGCTCATAGGGTCAGGATCGGCGGTCTAGGTAAGAGGAAGCTGAGAGCTACGGCTGATCGGGGGCGCGGTGCGCCTCCGTGTAAACGGTGGCCGCCGCGACGATGCCGGCGGCCGCCACCACGAGGCTCGCAAGCGTGAAGGTCAAGATCGACATCGCTGGGTCTCCTGTCTGTGTTCCGGATCGACGTGCCCACGCAGGATCCGGGGTAGTTCGAAGCGAGTTGAAAGACCGAGCTAAGAGCACCGTAGGAGCGGCGGACAAGCCTCCGAGGCCTACAGTAGAAGGAGCAAACCTGAAACCAGGAGCCCGAAACCATGTCCACCAACAGCTTTGACGCAAAAGCCCAATTGCTGGTCGGCGACCGCAGCTACGAGATCTTCCGCCTCGACTCGCTCCAGTCGCGCTACGACGTCGCGAGACTGCCTTTCTCGCTCAAGATCCTGCTCGAGAACCTGCTTCGCAACGAGGACGGCGAGGCGATCCGCAAGCAGGACATCGAGGCGCTCGCGACCTGGAACGCGTCAGACGAACCGAGCAAGGAGATCGCGTTCACCCCGGCCCGCGTCGTGATGCAGGACTTCACCGGCGTCCCCGCGGTCGTCGACCTGGCGGCGATGCGCGACGCGATGAAGGACATGGGCGGCGACCCGAACCGGATCAACCCGCTCGTCCCGGCCGAGCTCGTGATCGACCACTCGGTCCAGGTGGACGCGTTCGGCTCGCCACAGGCCTTCCAGCGCAACGCCGAGCTCGAGTTCGAGCGCAACAAGGAGCGCTACGCGTTCCTGCGCTGGGGCCAGCGGGCGTTTGACAACTTCAAGGTCGTGCCGCCGGACACCGGGATCGTCCATCAGGTCAACCTCGAGTACCTGGCGCGGGTCGTGTTCGTCGACGAGCAGCGCGGGCTGGCGTACCCCGACACCCTGGTTGGGACCGACTCGCACACGACGATGATCAACGGCCTCGGCGTGCTCGGTTGGGGCGTGGGCGGGATCGAGGCGGAGGCGGCGATGCTCGGCCAGCCGATGTCGATGCTGATCCCGCAGGTGCTGGGTTTCAGGCTGACCGGCGAGCTGCAGGAGGGCGCAACCGCGACTGACCTGGTCCTGACCGTAACCGAGATGTTGCGCGCGCACGGCGTGGTCGGCAAGTTCGTCGAGTTCCACGGCGCCGGTCTCGCCGGCCTGCCGCTGGCCGACCGGGCAACGATCGGCAACATGTCGCCGGAGTTCGGCTCGACCTGCGCGATCTTCCCGATCGATGCCGAGACACTACGCTACCTCGCGTTCTCGGGCCGGCCGAAAGAGCTGATCGAGCTCGTCGGGGCGTACGCCAAGGAGCAGGGCCTGTGGCACGACGAGGACTCCGAGGAGCCGACGTTCAGCGATCAGATCGAACTCGACCTCGGCGACGTGGTCCCAAGCATCGCCGGCCCCAAGCGACCCCAGGACCGGGTCTCGCTGACCGAGTCCAAGGGGGCCTTCCGAATGGCGCTCGACGGCATCCTGCCCGACGACGACGAGGAGGACGACGCACTCGCCGAATCGTTCCCGGCCTCGGACCCGGTCTCGACTCACGTGCTCAACGGCGCCGGCCACGAGCCAAGCAGCGGCACCGGGGGTGCGCAGGTGGCCGACCGCAGACACACGAAGGCGCCGGTCACGCTCGCCGACGGAACCGAGATCGAGCTCGACCACGGCCACGTCGTGATCGCGGCGATCACCAGCTGCACCAATACCTCTAACCCGTCGGTGATGCTAGGTGCCGGGATCCTCGCTCGCAATGCGGTGCAGAAGGGGCTCACGGTCAAGCCGTGGGTCAAGACGTCGCTCGCTCCCGGCTCAAAGGTGGTGACCGAGTACCTGGAGCGCGCCGGTCTCGACGAGTATCTCGACGCGCTCGGGTTCAACCTCGTCGGCTACGGCTGCACCACGTGCATCGGCAACAGCGGCCCGCTGTCGCAGGAGATCTCCGACGTCGTCGGCGCCGAGGACCTGGCCGTCGTCAGCGTGCTGTCGGGCAACCGCAACTTCGAGGGCCGGATCAACCCCGACGTGAAGATGAACTACCTCGCCTCACCGCCGCTGTGTGTCGCCTACGCGATCGCCGGCACGATGGACATCGACCTCTACGACGAGCCGCTCGGCGAGGACCGCAATGGCGAGCCGGTCTACCTGAAGGACATCTGGCCCGACTCGGCCGAGGTCGGCCACACGGTCGAGGAGGCGGTCCAGTCCGACATGTTCCGCTCCAGCTACAGCGAGGTGTTCGACGGCGACGAGCGCTGGAACACGCTCGAGGTGCCGATCGGCGACGAGTTCGCGTGGGACGAGCGTTCGACCTATGTCCGGCGCCCGCCGTTCTTCGAGAACCTGCCGCGCGAGCCCGAGCCGCTGGACGACGTCGTCGATGCCCGCGTGCTCGCGATGCTTGGAGACAGCGTCACCACCGACCACATCTCCCCCGCCGGCTCGATCAAGCGCGATGGTCCGGCCGCGAAGTACCTGAACGAGAACCACGTCGAGGTCCGCGACTTCAACTCCTACGGCTCACGGCGCGGTAACCACGAGGTGATGATGCGCGGCACGTTTGCCAACATCCGGCTGCGCAACCAGCTCGCGCCGGGGACCGAGGGTGGCGTTACGACCTACCTCGGCAGCGACGGCACCGGTGATCAGACCTCGATCTACGACGCCGCGATGAAGTACATCGATGCCGAGATCCCGCTGATCGTGCTGGCCGGAAAGGAGTACGGCTCGGGCTCGTCGCGCGATTGGGCCGCGAAGGGAACGCGGCTGCTCGGCGTTCGCGCGGTGATCGCCGAGAGCTTCGAGCGCATTCACCGCTCCAACCTGGTCGGCATGGGCGTGCTGCCGTTGCAATTCGCCGACGGTGAGTCGGTCAAGTCGCTGGGTCTCACCGGCAAGGAGAAGTTCTCGATCCGGGGGATCGCGGATGCCGATGAGGTGCCCCGCAAGCTGACCGTTGAAGCCGACGACAAGCAGTTCGAGGCCACGGTCAGGATCGACACGCCCAAAGAGCAGCACTACTACCGCCACGGCGGGATCCTGCAATTCGTGCTCCGCGGACTGCTGGACAAATAGTTCTGACGGCGCCCGAGGCGCCCGACCTACTAGATTCCCGCCGATGCCGACCCCTGAGCTGCTCCACAAGCTGCTGACCGCGCCCGGACCGTCCGGTCACGAGACAAGCCCAGCCCGCGCCTGGCGAGAGGGATGCGAGCCGTTCGCGACCGAGGTACGGGGCGACCACGTCGGCTCTTCGATGGCGCGCGTGCCGGGAACCGGCGGCGGCCCGACGCTCGCGATCATCGGGCACATCGACGAGATCGGCGTCCATGTCTCGCACATCGACGACGACGGCTATCTGCGCTTCGGCGAGGTCGGCGGCTGGGACCCGGTCGTGCTCGTCGGCCAGCGGGTCAGGATTGCGACTCGCGATGGCTCCGTGCTCGGGGTGATTGGTCGCAAGCCGATCCACCTGCTGAAGGGCCCCGATCGGGAGAAGGTCCCGCCGATCAAGGACCTGCACATCGACATCGGCGCCAAGGACGCAGACCAGGCGCGCGAGATGGTCCGGATCGGAGACGTCGGCGTGATCGACGGCGAGCCGATCGAGATGCCCAACGACCGGCTCGTATCGCGCTCGCTCGACAACCGGATCGGCTGCTTTGTCGCCGCCGAGGCCGCCCGGTTGGTCGCCGAGGCCGGCGGCGCGCCCGGCGACGTGATCGCGCTGGCGGTCGTCCAGGAGGAGACGACATTCGCCGGCTCACGGACGAGCGCGTTCGCGCTCGAGCCGGACCTCGCGATCGCGGTCGACGTCACCTTCGCGACCGACCAGCCAGGAGTCGACCTGGGGCCGATCACCAAGCACACGTTCGGCTCAGGGCCGGTGATCGCGCGCGGCTCGCTGCTGCACCCGGTGATCAGCGACCTGCTGTACGAGACCGGCGAGCAGGAGGAGATCCCGTTCACGGTCGAGTCGATGGGACGCACGACCGGTACAGACGCCGACGCGGTCCATTCCTCGCGCGCCGGCGTGCCGACCGGGATCGTGTCGGTACCAATCCGCTACATGCACTCACCGGTTGAGCTCGTCTCGCTGTCGGACATCGACGCCGCCGCGAGGCTGATCGCGGCGTTCGCGCAGCGGCTGACGCCGGGCATGTCGTTCGAGCGCTGAACTGCTGCTCCTATTCGACATCGACGGGACGCTGCTCGGGGGCGCCGCGGCCGCGCACCGTGACGCGCTGCACGCGGCGCTGCTCGAGGTCCACGGGGTCGACGCGGCGAGCCTGACGCGGCCACTGTCGCCGGCCGGCCGGACCGACGGCGAGATCGCGCGCGGGCTGCTGCTGCAGGCGGGAGTCTCGGCGCTGCGGATCGACGAGCGCGCCGCCGACGTGCGCGAGCAGTGCTGTCGCGCGTACGCGGAGCTGTGTCCGCCATCGCTCGCCGATCGTGTCCTGCCCGGAATTGGGGACCTGTTGACATGGCTGTCAGTGCGTGACGACGTCCGCCTGGCGCTTGTGACCGGCAACTACGAACCGATCGCGCGGCTGAAGCTCTCGCGCGCCGGGCTCGGTCATCACTTCCCCAGCGGTCAGGGCGCATTCGGCTCAGATTCGGAGGACCGCGCCCCGTTGCCGGCGATCGCCCGTCGGCGGGCCGGGTCACTCGGAGTCTCGCATCCGCGCGAAAAGACGATCGTGATCGGCGACACGCCGCGCGACATCGCGTGCGCCCGGGCTGACGGCGTGAGGTGCTTCGCGGTCGCCACGGGTCCATTTGAACTCTCCGAGCTCGGCGAGGCAGACGCGGTCGCCGCCGACGCGATCGGGATCCAGCCGCTGTTGGAGGCGAGGTTGGCGGAGAGCCATTAGCCTCACCGTCCGATGAACCCGGAAGCTCCGCCGGCTGGCGAACACGCGGGGCTCCGCCGCTGGTCGCGCCCATGGGCGCTCCATCACGCAGGGAGGCTCTGGCCGTGGACTCCCGTCGGTGTGGCCGCGATCTATCTGGTCGCGCTGGTCGTGACCCTCGGCTCGCTTGTCCGCGGCATCTACGTCAGCTCCGATGCGGCCGCTGCACCCGTGATCGGCGAGCTGTCTGCGCACGCCCCGGCCAACGCCCAGATCACGCTCGGCAATATCCCGTGGTACTCGGCCTTCTGGTTCGAGCAGCTGACACATGAGCTCCCGGCCCATCGCCAGCTGTGGGAAGTGACGCCTTGGATCTTCGGCCTGATCGCCATCGGTCTCGTGGCTTGGGCAACGAGTCGCGTCGCCGGGCGCTGGGCGGGCGCAATGGTCGCCGTCACCTGTGCGTGCGCCGGCGCCGAGTTGATCCCACTCCAGTTCGCCTGGAGCGTCCACGCGGTCTCGTATGCCCACATCTGCCTGCTCGGCGCGGTCACCGTCCCGCTGGCGCTTACTGAACGGTGGATCGGCGGCCGAGTGTGGGTGCACGTGCTGCTGCTGGTGTTGCTGGGGATCGTCACGGGCATCGGCGTCGCCTGCGACGACCTCGTGATCGTCGCCGGCCTCGTCCCGTTCGCGGTCGCCGGGATCGTCCTCGCCTACTTCTCGCACGAGCGCTTGCGGTGGTGGCGGCTGGCCTCGGTCGCTGGGGTCGTGCTCCTGTCGATCGTCGTCGCATTACTGGTGAGGCAGATCGCCCGCTCAGAACACCTCGTGCCGGCCAAGTTCCCGATCACGTTCGCGCCGGCCAATCAGCTGCTCAACCACTTCGGCGACCTGCTCGGCTCGCTGACGGTAATCGGCAACGGCAATTTCGGCGGCGCCCCGTTAACCATGACCAGCTCGCTCAGCTTCGTGTGCGCGGTCGTCGTCCTGCTCGGAACCTATGCCGCCGTCCGTCTCGGCACCCGCGCCGTGCTCGCCGCGCTGCCGCGCGAAGCGCTCGGCGACCTTCGGTCAGTTTCGCCGCGACGAGCGCGCGCGACGTTCTTGGCCTTCTGGATCACATCGACACTGGCCGTCAGTCTCGCGTTCGTCGTCTCGAGCGTCCCTGTCGGCCTTGGCACGTCACGCTACATCGTCACGGCCGGCTACGGCCTGGTCGTGATCCTCGCGGTGGGGGTCGCCGGGCAGTCCACGGTCTGGCGTAGGGCGCTTCTGACGCTTGGCGTCTCGATCGTCGCGGCGGCGAGTGTCGTCTCGCTGCTCGAGAAGCAGGTCCAGCAGGCCCAGCCCGACAGCACCGCGGCCAATGCCGTGCTCAGCTACGCGATCAGCCGACACGTGTCGGTCGCCTACGCCGGCTATTGGGACTCGCTCGGTATGACCTGGGAACTCCATGACGCGTTGCCGGTGTATCCCGTAATTGGCTGCGGCAACCAGCTTTGCCAGTTCCCATACCACAAGATCAGCAGCTGGTTCACGCCACGGACGGGGGTTCGCAGCCTGCTTGTCGTCGATCCGACCCTCGCGGTCGCGAACACGGTCGGGGGTCCGAGCGCCGCGCTCGGGAAGCCGCTGACCGTGGCCACAGTCGACGGGTTGCAGCTCTACGTCTACGGCTACGACATCGCAAGCAAGCTCGGCCCTGGATAGAAGCGGCAGGTGGCGTGCCGGGGTCGCCCTCGGCAAATGGCGAACCTCCTGGTCAGACCCGCAGCAGCGCCAGCCAGATCTGCTCGCCCGGCCGGGATCGCGCATCGTGATGATCGCTTCGAGCAACCCCGCGGCGATTGCGACCCGGCTCGAATTGAAGGTCTCGGTCTGAGCGGCGCACCCGGTGACGACGAGTGCGTGTGGGCGTGCTCCACGCCCTACTTCGGCGTCGGAAA
>JBKQJQ010000421.1:0-4122 GCA_052147875.1 Solirubrobacteraceae bacterium
AGCCGAACAGCGCGATGCGGTGCATCGGCGTCCGGCCGCGATGATCTCCGCACAGCGAGATCGCCAATCGGCGCCGTCGCACTTCGGTCTTGGTGTATGTCGCGGGATGGAAATGCGGTCGGTCGAAGGAGAGCCCCGCGTCGGCCAACAGGCGATGTCCACCGGTTTCAGTGTCGAGCTCAGAGAACAGGCGATTCAGCAGGTATTGATCACTCACGGGTCCCCACCCGGCACCACGCGCGGTTGGCCGAGTGACGAACGGGAGGGTCGGCAAGCCGTACCGACCCGACAACATCGCCTCCTCGTATCGGGCTTCGGCCTCGCTCTGATGGGTCGATATGACCCAGGACGCATCTGCCCGCTCGCCCCGAGTACGCACCGCGACCCCGACCACGGGCTTGACCTGGCCATCCGTATACGTCCGCGAAGTCCCGACTCGGAATCCGACGTCCTGACGCCACATCAGATATGTCATGTGGAGTTGCGGCGTCCGCCCGAGCAGGTACCCGGCGAAATGGGTGTGGTCGGGTGTGCTCACAATGCGACGACCCGACCTCGTCGTGATCGCAACGCCAGCAGTGCGAAGCGATCGATGCACCGCCAGAACAGTTGCTGGCCGGAAATCACCGCTGCCATACCCGGAGAGCACAGACTCCCCAATCCCGACTTGTTCGATGGGACGCCGCGAGCCGTCGGCCATCGTCACCAGCGTCCCCTCAACGAGGCATTGCGCATCGTCTCCGACGACCATCAGGTTGCGGTGCTCGCCCGCGAGCAGCTGCAGCCACCGGTACTGGGCGTGGTTTGTGTCCTGGTACTCGTCGACGAGCACGTGCCGGAAGCCGTTGGCGTAGCGCTCGCGGACCTCGGGGAACAGTTCCAGCACGTTGACCGCCCGGACCAGCAGGTCGTCGAAGTCCATCGCGTTCATCCGGTGCAGCTCGCGCTCGTATGAGCGGAAGACATCCGCGACGGTCTGCTCGAAGAACGAGCCGACCATCTGCCCGTACTCCTCGGCATCGCGGAGCTTGTTCTTGGCGTCGGAGATCTGCGCCTGGACCGAGGCCGGTGTGAAGCGCTTGGGGTCGATCCCGTGCTCGTCGAGGCAGCGCTTGACCAGCCGGCGCGAGTCGGCCTGGTCGTAGATCGTGAACTGGCGGGTGTAGCCCAGGCGCGGCGCCTCAGCGCGCAGCATCCGGGCGCAGGCCGAGTGGAAGGTCATCACCCACATCGCGCGCACGCGGGCGCCGACCAGCAGCCCGGCCCGGTCGCGCATCTCGCCCGCCGCCTTGTTGGTGAACGTGATCGCCAAGATCTCGTTCGGCTTCGCCGCGTCGGTCGCGATCAGGTAAGCGATCCGATGGGTCAGCACGCGCGTCTTGCCGGAGCCGGCGCCGGCCAGGATCAGCAGTGGGCCTTCACCGAACGTGACCGCCTCGCGCTGGGGCTCGTTGAGCCCGGCGAGCAGCGTCTGGATCTCGTTGGTCACCTCGGCCATTGAATTTGAAGTTAGCGAGCGTTGCGGCGGGGCGCCGTCCTACGATCGCGGGCGATGGACGACCTACGCCACGCGTGCGCGACCGTCGCCGAGCGAGCCCGAGCGGTGGGCGTTGTCGCTGACGCGATCAGCCCGTACGCGGGATCGCTCGCAATCTCGGCGCCACCGCCCGAGCAGCAGCCCCGCCAGCACGACCGCGAGCAGCTGGCCGCGTTTTGGCTGACGCTCGACGCGATCAACTTCGGCTCCGGCTGGTTTCCGACGCTCGCCAAACGAGGCCGGCGATCGGGCTATCAAACGATCGCGGCTGGCCTGCGAGACCAGTTCGAGCACGAGCGGCCATGGAGCCCAGAACAACTGACGCAGATCGACGCTCCGACGATCGCCGCCGTTCTGGGCCAGCGCCCCGACCACGAGCTGATGGCACTGTTCGCGGATTCGCTCAACGACCTCGGCAAACACGTCGCTACCGAACATGGAGGCTCGTTCACCAGCGTCGTCGACTCGGCAGACGGCTCGGCGGTCGCCCTCGCGCAGGCGCTCGGCCGATGGGCCTGCTTTGCCGACAGCTCGCGCTACGACGAACTCCAGGTCCCGTTTCGCAAGCGCGCACAGATCGCCGCCGCCGACCTCCAGCGCGCCGGGGTCGCCCAATTCGGCGATCTAAACGGGCTGACGATGTTCGCCGACAATCTGGTCCCGCACGTCCTCAGGCTCGACGGGGTGCTCGAGTTCGACCCGCGGCTGGTGGCGCGGATCGAGCGCGGCGAGCTGATCGAACACGGTTCGCCGGAGGAGGTAGAGATCCGCGCCTGTGCCGTGCAGACGGTGGAGCTGCTCGTGGCCGAGCGGCCCGGGACGTGCGCGGCCGAAATCGACCAACTGCTGTGGCTAAGAGGCCAGGGCCCGCGCTACAAAGGCGCGCCAAGACACCGCAGCCGCTGCACCGCCTACTGACCCTACTGGGACGCGATCTCGAGCGCCTCGGCCCGTGTCCGCGCGATCGTCGCGGCGCCCTCCTCGCCGACCAGCAGTTCGGGATGAAGCGTGCCGCTCGCGAACAGGTCGATCGCCGGAAACCGCCCGACGGCCGTCAGCTCGTGATCGAGCGCGATCACGGTCGTTTCGCCGCCGATCGGATCCGTGGACGCGACGATCACGGTCAGCGAGCCGCCGTCGACGATGTTGCGCGCCGAAGCGAGCGCCTTGCGCGCGAGCTGTGGACTGCAGCCGTCGAGCGAGTCGATCAGTACCACCGCATCGGACCCGCGGGCCGCGAGCCGGCGCGCCTGATCGATCACCGGCTCGATCGCGCCGTTCTGAGCATCCTCGGAGGCCGCGAAGCTGAGCGCAGCGACCGGGGCGACGCCGGACTCGCTCCACTCGGTCAGCTCCTCCGGCCTGACGCCGGCCAGCACCACCTGGACGGTGAGGTCGTCGCGGTCGGCCAGCGCAAGCGCGATCCGCTTCAGCGTGTGCGACTTGCCCGACCGCGCCTCGCCGACAACCGCGACCCGCGACCCCTTGCCGAACGGCGTCAGCCAGTCGATCGCCTTCAGGGTGACATCCTCGGAGCCGAGCGTCAGCTGCTCGGTCGCGAACGCGGCCGGGAGGTCGTCGAAGCGGACGCTGTCCGCCAGCTCCGACGCTGGGCGGCCGTTGATCGTCTCGACGCGGATCAGCGACGCGAACCGCTCCGAGCGGCGCGGCGCGCGCTTGGGGCCGGTGATCCGGTCCCCCGAGACGAGCTCGCAGCGCTTGACCTGAGCCGAGGAGATGTAGACGTCATCGTCGGAGGCATCCGGGGGCTGCACCCGAACGAATCCCGACCCGTTGGCCAGTAGCTCGACGACGCCTTCGACAAGCGGCTCATCTCCGGACTCGCCCTCGTCCTCCTGATCGCCCTCGTCCTCCTCAGACTCCGAGCGCTCGCCGCGGCTCGCGTTCCGGCCACGTCCGCCACGCCGGCCACGGCGGCGGCGCGGAGCCCGCTCCTCGTCGTCTTCGTCGGGCTCGCCTGCGTCTTCGTCCGGCGCGGACACCGCCTCGTCGGCCTCGGGCGCCTGATCGGACTCATCTGGCGCCGGCTCGACGCCGGCCTGCTTGTCGAGAATCGCGTCGATCAGCTCGGCGCGCCGCAGCCGGCGGTAGCCATCGATCGAGAGCTCGGACGCGATCGCGTGAAGGTCTGCCAGCGGGCTCGCTTCGAGCGCGCTGCGGTCCATTACCGACATCTAGGAGACTCCTTGGCGTAGCGGATGAACGGTGGGCTCCGGTCGCGTTGGGCCAGCGACCGGCGATTCGCACCTCTGAGCCTAGCGGGACACCCGGCGCTCCGGGCCCTGGTCCCGCCGCAGCGTCTCGTCGACGCGCAGCGCCGGGTCGACTTCCGACTCGCCGTTCAGTGCCGCGCGGACGGCTAGGAAGTCGGCCGTCGCGGCGACGTCGTGGACCCTCAGCATGTGCGCCCCGGCGTCGACCCCGTGGCCGATCGCCGCCAGCGTCCCGGCAAGCCGGTCCCGGGGGCCCCGGCCTGTCAGCGCGCCGACGAAGTCCTTGCGCGAGACCGCAAGCAGGATCGGCCGATCGAGCACCAGCAGATCCCCCAGCGCGCGCAGCACCTC
>JBKQJQ010000422.1:0-3860 GCA_052147875.1 Solirubrobacteraceae bacterium
AGCGGCTCAGCGGGGAGGTCGAGCAGCGCCTCGATCGCCACCAGCGAGCCGACCGCGATCCCGAAGTAACGCCCAAACCTATGGCCGTAGATCACCGATCCGGCAGCGACGAGCTCGAGGATCCCGAGGATCAGCGACACCCAGCCCCAGTTGTTCAGCGTCCCGAGCAGGTAGTGCGTCGGGTGGTCGAGCAACTTGGAATCTCCGAGTGCAGCGAGTCCGTAGATGATGTTCAGGATCCCGTCGATGACCAGCAGCACGGCGGCGAACATCGCCCGCGCTTCACCTCTCTCCATCTTCATCCTCCTTGCAGTAGCACGGTTAGATATGTGCTCGAGCCGATCACGCGGTGACGGTGGTCGGGGCGCACGCCTGCGTCAGGCACCCGTGGGCCGAGAAGCCGGGTCGGCATCGACGTCTGCCTCGCTGACCTTGCTCTGCCGATGTAGCTGGATCGTCTTGTCGACCCACACCAGCGCGGGCGTGATCAGCGACAGCCCGAGCACCAACGCCCACTGGCTGCCGGTGAGCGATTCGGTGTCCAGCAGCCGCTGCAGCATGTGGAGCTCGACCGCCGCCCATGTCAGCGCCCAGCCGAGGATGATCCAGCCCAGGTACGGGAACACCGGTGACGCCCACGCGGGCTCGCGCTCGCGACGCATCACGAGACCGAGGTTGACGGCGGACAGCGCGACGATCGCGAACGCCATCGTCATCGAGACCGACGCATGCGTCGTGCTGGGTTTGTCGGGGCCGGTGCCGAGCACCAGCAGCGCGATGATCGCGACCGAGAATCCGCTCAGCACCCAGCGGATCACCTGCGGTGGGTTGACGATCTTGGTGCCGGGTTTGCGCGGCGGGCGCTGCATCACCCCGGGGTCCGGAACGTCGACAATGAACCCGATCACGACCGTGACCACGACGAAGAACTTGCAGAACAGCAGCTGCATCGGGAACAGCGCAACGCCGCTGTTGATGTTGAAGATCGTCGCCAACAGCATCAGCTGCAGGACCGACGAGAGGATCGTCAGCTGCAGCTTGACGTAGGACGTGATCCTGCGGTAGATGTCGCGACCGAGGTCGACCGCGCGCACGAGAGTCGCAAAGTTGTCATCGGTCAGCACGATCTTGGCGGCCTGCTTCGATACTTCCGAGCCGCTGCCCATCGCCACGCCGACGTCGGCCTGCTTGAGAGCCGCCGCATCGTTGACGGCATCGCCCGTCATCGCGACGACATCGCCCGACTGCTGCATCAGCTTCGCCAGGCGGAGTTTGTCCTCCGGTGCGACACGGCCGAACACGTGCAGGTCGGGAAGTCGCTGCAGGACCTCATCGTCGGGAATCCGCTGCAGCTCTGACCCCGTCAGGACGCCGGGGCCGAGGCCGAGCTCGTCCGCAATCGCCCGTGCGGTGACGGTGTGATCGCCGGTGATCATTCGCACATCGATGCCCGCGGCGAGGGCCGTGTGGACGGCGTCCTTGGCCTCGCTGCGAAGCGGATCGATGATCCCGACGAGCGCCACCAGGACGAGGTCGGTGACTGCCGGCATCGGGTCGTCGATCGCCGTCGACATCGCCTGATCATCGAGTTCGCGCGCCGCGAAAGCGAGCACCCGCAGCCCCTTCTCCGACAGCTGTTGGTTGGCCGCGAGGATCTCCGCTCGGGCCTCGTCGATCGGGATCTGGCGCCCGTGCCACAGCGCATGGCTGCAGTGGTCGACGACGATGTCCGGGGCCCCCTTGACGGTCATGAAGTGCGGCTCGGTCAGGATGCCGCCGGCGACCCAGTCGGGGCGGTCGTGGAACGTCGCCATGAACTTGTACTCGGAGTCGAATGGCACCTCAGCGCGCCGCTCGAGCGCGGACCGTGTCTGCTCGGCGTCGACGCCGATCTTGGCCGCGAGCACTACCAGCGCCGCCTCGGTGGGGTCGCCGATCACCGCCCCGTCATCTGACACGGTGGCATCGCTGCACAACGCCAGGCCGAGCGCCACTCGCCGGAAATCGGGCAGCTCTCCCCCCGCGACGCCGAGGATCGCGCCGATCTTGCTGTAGCCGCCGCCCTCGACCTTGAACCACTCCCCGCCGGCCAGCATCGTGGTGACGGTCATCGCGTTGAGCGTCAGGGTGCCGGTCTTGTCGCTGTTGATGACGGTCGTGCCGCCGAGCGTTTCGACGTCGCTGAGCGATTTGACGACCGCCTTTGACTTGGCAAGGCGCTGCGCGCCCGACGACAGCATCGTCTGCACGAACGTCGGCAACCCGGTCGGGATCGCCGAGATCGCGGTCGACACACACAGCAGCGCCAGCGTGTCGAGCGCCTGGCCGCGTGCGATCCCGAAGATCGCGATCACCGCCACCGCCAGCCAGGCGACGAGGCCGAGCACCTTCGTCATCCCGTCGAGCTCCTTCTGGAGCGGCGAGCGCGACCGCTTGGTCGACGTGACCATGTCCGCGATCCGGCCCATCTGCGTCGACTCGCCGGTGGCGGTCACGACGGCGGTCGCGGTGCCGCGCGTGACCTGCGTGTTCTGGAACACGAGGTTGGTCCGGTCGCCCACGACCGTGTCCGCCGGCAGCACCGCGTTCCCGTCCTTGGCCACGGGGGCGCTTTCGCCGGTCAACGCGGCTTCCTGGAGCTCGAGCGTCGCGGACGTGAGTATTCGGCCGTCCGCGGGCACGATGTCACCGGCCTCGAGCATCATGATGTCGCCCGGAACGAGCTGCGTCGACTGAACCTCCTCGACGCGACCGCCGCGCCACGCGTGTGCATGCGGCACCTGGAGCTGGGCCAGCGCCTCGACGCTGGCCCTCGCCTCGAGCTCCTGGTTTGAGCCCATCACGACGTTGAACGTCACCAGCGCCGTGACCACGAGCCCTGTCGGAATCTGCCCGATCGCGAAGCTCGCCACGGCGACGATGATCAGCATGATGTTCATCGGGTTCACGAGCTGAGCGCGAGCCACAATCCACAGGCTTGGCGGTGGCTCGGTCGGCAGCTCGTTGGGCCCGTACTCCGCCAGCCGTCGCTCGAAGTCCTCAGAGTCGAGGCCGCGTGCCGGGCCGACGCCCAGCTCGGCGGCCGTGTCCTCGCCCGACCGGCTGTACCAAGGCGCGTCCTGTGCGGCTTGCCTGATCAGGCTCATATCGTGTCCCCGTGCACCTCTGCTCCGCTGCGCAGGCTACGTCCGCACCACGCCGGCGACCCGCCGGCGAGCCGGTTCACCTGGGTGAATGTGAATCGGCGCCTCGGCCGCCGCCGAGGCGCCGGAGCGCTGCGGCTACGAGCCGAGAATGCGCGCCTTCTGAGCGGCGAACTCCTCGTCGGTCAGGATCCCCTGAGACTTCAGGTCAGCGAGCTTCTGAAGCTGCGTGAGCGTGTCGTCGCCCGAGCTCGCAGGCGCAGCAGGCGCTGGCGCCGCCGGGGCCGGGGCAGGCGCCTGTTCCTGGTACTGAGCCGTGTCCTGGTCGGCCCACTTGTTGTACTGGCGCCGGCTGACCCTGTTCGAGACGGCGGTCGCGGTCCCGGCGACCACGGCCGTCCGGGCCATTCCACGAAGTAGTCCTGGCACGTTCTGCTCCTATCGGTTAGGCCGCGGCTTCGGCGGCGTCGAGGGCGGCGATCAGATCTGAGACCTGGATTCGCTCGAATGCGATCGGCTCGCCACCATTGCGGCGGACGGCCGATACGAACGGCGCCGCCCAGTGGTTCTCATAGACGATCATCACCGCGGCGGTCCCGGGCTCGATCTCGTCGGCGGCCAGCCTGACGTCCTCGTCGCTGATCAGGCCGGTCGAGGCGCCGGCGAACTCGGTCAGGTCTCCGATCCTGTCCTGCTCGAGGTCGGCGATGTCAAACC
>JBKQJQ010000423.1:0-8817 GCA_052147875.1 Solirubrobacteraceae bacterium
CCGTCGGAGTTGATCCACCGCCGGTCGTGCACATCGAGAGTCAGGTCGGTGCCGTCGGCCTCGATCCTGATCTGTCGTGCATGTGAGAGACGATCGACCAGCTTCGTCTGCCGCGAGCTGAGCTCGCGCCAGGCAGCGAGCGCGTCAAGACGATCGAGGAACAGCGCCCTGGTGACGAACTCAGCGAATTCGCGCTCGCCCATTCCGGCCTGCTGTGCCAGCGCCGGCGTCGGCAGCAGCGTGCCGCACCAGCGACGGGAGAGCCTCAGCTCCTGGAGCGGCCGGCGTGCTGAGGCGGCGCGCACGATCAGTGTCGGATCGATGCTCGATAGCTCGCCGACGTTCGCGGGCGCGTCGATCCTCACCACGGAGTCGACGCCCTCGAACAGCGCCAGTTCAGTCGGCTGCGGCTCACTGACGTGGCGCTCTGAGCCGAAGCGATAGAAGTCAGCCGCCAGCGACGGCGGCACCAGCCAGATGAACGGCCAAGCGTCGCGTTCGAGAATCGCGCGGTGCAACGCGACCGCGAGCTCCTCGGCGAGCGTCGTCGAGTTGACCAGCACGCGGTCGCCGGGCGACACCTCCAGGCACCATTCGCACAGGAGCGCCGCGAACGCTTCCGGATCGGGGGTCACGGAACCACCAGCTCCGGGAAGTTATCTGCCGCGTGGGCGCGCAGCGAGCGCAGGACGAACTCGCGCTCGGCGGCCGACGCCACCCGGTAACGGCCCAGCAGCTCCCGCTGGCGCTTGATCTCGAGCCCCGCGATCGTCCACGAGACCGCGAGGCGCTCGAACAGCAGCTCGATCGCGCGCTCGCGGGCGTCATCTCGGTCCAGACCGCCGGCCAGCACGTCCGCGTACTGGCGCCGGGTGGCCGGAGTCAGCGAGCCGCGCAGCTCGAGCACATTGCCGTCGTGGTCTGTGTACGCAGTCGCCGGTGCGGCGAGCTTCGTCCGCTGACGGTTGCGGCGGCTCACTTGGCCGCGGCTTGCCGCAGCTGCGACGCGACGTCGCCGGTCACGGGCTCGCCATGGCCACCCCAGGCGATCGCCGGCCCGAGGTCGGCCAGCTTGCGCATCGAGGCGCGCGTCTGCTCGAGGTCGGCGTCGAACGCGGGATGCGGGACGCGGACCGGAACCCCGCGGCCGGACTGGACGTCGATCGTGTAGAAGCAATCGGACACGAGCGCGAGGCGATCCGATTCGCGGAACAGCCCGATCAGCCCGGGAGCGTGTCCGGGGAGCTCGATCACCCGGAAGCCGGCAACCTGATCGCCCTCCGCGACCGTCCCCGCGATCGGGACGGGACCGCCGTCCCAGTACGGGAACAGCCTCACCAGCACCGGTCGCGCATGCGGGGCGAGCTTGCGCAGGTCCCAGTAGTCGCGCAGGTGGTTGGCCGACTCCGCCGCCTCGCGGTCGGCCGCGTGGCAGTAGGCCGGTGCGCCCAGCGCCGGCGCCGCGCCGCGATGGTCGGCGTCGGCGTGACCGAGGACCACGCGTTTGGCGCCGCCGAACCGCGCGCAAGCGGCTCGAAGAGCCAACCCCATCGCCTCGATCCCGGCGTCGAACACGGTCACGCCGCCGTCGTCCTCAATCAGGTAGACGTTCATCAGTCGGAGCGGGAAGCCGCCGCGCAGCACCCAGACGCCGTCGCCGATCCGTTCGGGCTCGGCGCCGTGAACCTTCGACATCAGCTGTGTGCGGGCGTTCGCGAGCCGCGTCAGCCGCGCCTCGGCCTGTGAGCCGGCCGGCGGCAGAAAGCCGAGCTGGCGCGCGACGCCGCCACTATCCATGTAGACCTCGTTGTGCTCGATCAGCTCGTCGGCGATCGTCAGCACGTCGCAGCCGTCGACCGCGATGCGGCCGCTGTTCGCAACGAACCCCTGGAACGCTCCGGGGCCGGCGAACGTGCCCCGCGCGATCCAGCGGACGGCGGCGCGATCGCGGTTCGTGGTCACATCGCGGACCTCGAACTCGAAGTCCGGGAATGCGCTGATCAGCTCGCTCAGGTACGCCTTGATCCCGTCCGGAGCGGTCAGTTCCTGCTGGCCGACGAGCCGCTCAAGGCCGCCGGGCCGCCAGCAGTCCATCGCAGCGTCGAGGTCGTGGGCCGACAGGGCGACGAAATAGCGCTTGGCGATGTCGGCGGCGCTTGCCATCGAGGCGCCCGAGTGTAGTCTCGCGCCCTCAATATCGTGCCCGCTGTGACGCGTGCTCGAGAGCTTGGACGCGGTGAGCGGGTCCTCCCGGGACTGTGGCGGCTGCGGCTGCCGCTTCCCTGGCCCGGCGTGCCGCACTGCAACGCGTGGGCCATCGCCGCCGGACCGGGGATCGTGCTGGTCGACACCGGCATGCACGAGCCGGGCTCGATCGCGCAACTCGAGCGAGCGCTCGACCAGGTCGGCCTGCGGCTCGATCACGTGCGGCTGCTCGCCTGCACCCACGCCCACTCGGACCACTGGGGCCAGGCGGCGCCGATCCGCGACCGGACCCGGTGCGAGTTCCTGATGCACCCGCGGCTCGAGGACGGGGGCGCCGACAGATCGGAGAAGGCGATCGCGCGGCGGCTGGAGATCGCGCGCCAGAGCGGCGTCTCGGAGGCGGCGATCACCGCCCTGGCTGAGCGCATCAAGGACATTCCGTCGGGGGTCGCGCGCGTGATCGAGCCGGACCGGGAACTGGTCGGAGGGGTCGACATCGAGACCGACCTCGGCACCTGGACCGTGCACGAGACGCCCGGGCACGCCCAGTCGCACGTGTGCCTGTTTCAGGCTGAGCGGCGGCTGCTGATCTCTGGCGATCACGTCCTCGGCCGGATCTCGCTGTACTTCGACTACGGCTACACGCCGGACCCGGTGCAGGAGTTCCTCGATTCGCTCGATCGCGTCGACGTGCTCGATGCGCGGCTCGCGCTGTCGGGGCACGGCAAGCCGTTCGTCGACGTGCACGGCCATATTGACGGCAATCGCAAGCTGGTCGCCGAGCGGATCGACAGGACGCTCGCGGCGCTGGGACCGCGGCCGCGGACGGCGTTCGAGATCGCGCCCGAGATCTACGGCGAGCCGCTCGGGCCGCACAACGGACGGTGGCTGCTGACGCAGACGCTGAGCTACCTGGACCATCTCGAGCGTCTGGGCCGAGCCACCAAGCGGCCCGACGGAGAGGTCACGCGCTGGTTACAACCTTGACACACTCGTGTCAAGGTCGTGATAAGGTCCCGGGATGCGGATCGACGAGATTTTCCTCCGCGACGAGGACCCAGTCTTCTCGTTCGAGTTCTTTCCACCCAAGACCGACGAGGGCGAGCGCGTCCTCGGCATCGCGCTCGAGTCGCTGCGCCAGCTGGATCCCGATTTCGTGTCGGTCACGTACGGCTCCGGCGGCTCGACGCGTGATCGCACCGTCAAGCTGACGAAGTGGATCAAGCAGCAGCTCGGGATCGAGGCGGTTGCGCACCTGACGTGCGTCGGAGCCTCCCGCGACGAGCTCGACGCGATCCTGCGCGACATCGCCGAGGCCGGGATCGAGAACGTGCTCGCGCTGCGCGGGGACCCGCCGCGGGGCGAGACGACCTGGGTCGCACACCCGCAGGGTCTGTCGCACGCGTCTGAGCTGATCCACCAGATCGTCGCCGAGCACGCGTTCTGCGTCGGCGCCGCCTGCTTCCCCGAGACGCACGTGGACGCCCCGGACCTCGCCACCGACCTCGAGCACCTAAAGCAGAAGGTGCAAGGCGGCGCGTCGTTCCTGATCACGAACCTGTTCTTCGAGAACGAGCTCTACTTCCGGTTCGTCGACGAGGCGCGCGCGGTCGGGATCGACGTGCCGATCCTGCCGGGGATCATGCCGATCACCGACCTGCGCCAGATCAAGACGATCACCGGAATCTGCGGCGCGACGATCCCGACCGCGCTGCGCGAGGCGCTCGAATGGCGCTCACACGATCCCGAGGCCGTGCTTCAGCTGGGCGTCGCCCATGCGACGCTGCAGTGCGCCGAGCTGCTTGCCCGGGGCGCGCCCGGGATCCACTTCTACACGCTCAACCGGTCACCGGCGACACGCGCGATCCTGTCGGCGCTGCGGCTGCTGCGCCCTTGGGTGCGGCGCGAAGTCGTCAACCAGGGAGCGGCCTGAGCGCGAGCGACCAGCGGCCGTCACGCAGGGGGCGGCTTGATCTCCAGTGCGTGGGCGACCGTCGTCTGCCCGTGGAGCTCGTAGCGGACGTCGACCTCGTCGTTTCGCTTGTAGGTGCCGATCCCCCAGAACCCGAGCATCCACGCCCGCACCCCGAGCTTCTGCGACACGAGCTCACGCTCGAACACCAGCTCGCCGCTGGACACGCGGTAGTCGGTGCCCAGCTCCTGGGGGACGCCGTTGATGTACACCTCGAACGGCGTCCGGACCCCCTCGGGCAATGGGACGCGCCACTCCTTCATCTGAGGTCGATCGGGAGCAGCGACAGGATCGCGAGGTCGAGGCGGCGGTCGCGCTCGTTGACGTAGGCGCGCAGGATCCCTTCGTTCACGAACCCGGCCGTCTGGGCGGCGGCGATCATCGCCGTATTGTCGGGCTCCGTCAGCAATTCCAGCCGCTCAAGCCCGCAGGCTTCGAACAGCCAGCCGGCAGCCAGGCGCAGCGCCGCCGGGGCGAGCCGCCGGCCGCGGAACGCGGGCGCCACCCAGATCCCGGCCTCGGCTCGCAGGTCGTCCCAGTCGACTCGATGGATGTCGAGCTGGCCGCGGCAGTCATCCCGGCCAGGCTCGAGGATCGTGAACCGCACACCGATCCCGTCGGCCCGCTCGCCCGCCTCGCGCTCGTTGCGCCGCCCGAGCTCGGCCGCGCTCGGCGGCCGCTGCAGCCCGAGCCGCACGTACAGCAGCGGATCGTCCTGGTGGGCGATCAGGATCTCCGGGATGTCGCGCTCGGCCTCGAACCGAAGCTCGACCTGCTCGGAGCGCAGCGGCTGCTCGAGCTCGGGGAACGAATGCATGTCGGGCTGTGACCGTACTCTGTCGCGCCATGGACGCGATCGCTTACCGGATCAGACGATCAGAGCGCGCTCGCCGCGTACGGGTGACCGTCGACGCGACGCGGGGCGTTGAGGTCGTGCTACCCAGGCGCGCCCCCGAGCGCGACGCCGCCGCGGCGATCCGTGAGCTGGCGCCGTGGATCCAGCGACGGCTCGGCGAGGTCGAGCGGGCGCGCCGTGCAGTGGCGGAGCGCGGCGACCACGTCCCGTATCTCGGCGAGCTGCTGCTGGTCGTGCCACAGCCTGGCCGGACCCGCATACACCGGCGTGGGTCAGAGCTGCTGGCGCCCGCCGGCGCCGAGCAGCTGCCGGCGCTCGAGCGCTGGTACAAGCGGGCCGCGCGCGACGAGATCGCGCCGCGGCTCGACGCCGCCTGTGCGCGCGTCGGCACGTCGTACACGAAGCTCTCGATTCGCGGCCAGCGGACGCGGTGGGCCAGCTGCTCGCGCAGCGGGGCGATGAGCTTCAACTGGCGGCTGATTCTGGCGCCCGAGCAGGTCCTCGATTACGTCGTCTGGCACGAGGTCTGCCACCTCGAGGTGATGGACCACTCGCCCCGCTTCTGGGCGCTGCTGGCGTCCTACTGCCCGGGTTACCGCGAGCCGAAGGCCTGGCTGCGACGCCATGGGGCGACGTTGGTCCTGCTCGACGACGCGCGGCCTCAGTCGAGCGCGCGGCGCAGCGCCGCGTAGACCGATTCGCCGCGGCGCTGCTCGATCATCTCGCGCCGGACCCGCCCCTTGTAAGCCTCGACCGAGCCGTCGCCGTGCACGTCGACTCCCGCCCTGACGTTCGGGACGAACCGCTGTGGCCCCGCCAGCTCGAGCCGCGCGATCACCTGCTGTGCGGGTTCGAAACGGGCGATCTTGATGCTGACGGGCTTATTGGTGGCCGTGCTCGAGAGCTCCTGCGCCCGCTGCTCGAGCGCGGTCAACGCCTGGCCTAGTTCGTCGTACGAGCTCTGCGTGACCTTCGGGCCTGAGCGGACGGTCAGCTTCCAGGGCACCCGGCGATCATCGCACGGGCGTCCGTGGCGCGGACCTCAACCGTCGCCGGAAGCTCGACCTCAACCGTCGCCGGAAGCTCGACCTCGACCTCGGAGATCTGGCCCCGGTCGACGAGCTGGAGTTCGCCCGCGGACAGCTGCTCGAGCAGCCGGAAGATCGCGACGTTGTCGGACAGCATCGTCGCGCGAAAACGCGAGATCCCGCGGTCAATCGCGGCCGCCGCCAAGCGCTCGATCAACGCCGCGGCGAGGCCCTGGCGCTGGTAGGCGTCGCCGACCACGATCGCAAACTCGGCCGCGCTGGGCTCGTCTACGGCGCGCACGAAGCGGGCGACCGCGATGATCGCGCCCTGCTCGCCGTCAGCGTTGGTCGTCGCGACGAGCGCGTAGTGGTTGGAGCCGTCGATCTCGACCAGGTAGCGGGCGTCGGCCTCGGTCAGCTCGGGCTTGGCGGCGAGAAATCGGCGGTAACGCGCTTCCGGCGATAGCCGTCCGTGAGCCGCCCGCAGGCGCTCACCGTCGTCGGCCGAGATCTGCCGGACCTCGACTTCTGTGCCGTCATTGAGGCGCAAGATGTCCACACGACCAATGTACGACGGTCGTCGTAGTTTGACTGTGCTGCCAGTCACATAGCTCGACCTGGGCGCTTCACCGGAAAATACGGCCGGTCAAACGACCAGGTGGCTACGGCCGCTCGCCGATCGGGACGTAGTTCAGACCCCGCTCGCCGGTATAGATCTGGCGCGGGCGCGCGATCTTCTGCTCCGGGTCCTCGATCATCTCCAGCCACTGCGCGATCCAGCCGCTGGTGCGGCCGATCGCGAACAGCACCGGGAACATCTCGACCGGCATCCCGAGCGCCTCGTAGATCAGGCCCGAGTAGAAGTCGACGTTCGGGTACAGCTTGCGCGAGATGAAGTACTCGTCCTCGAGCGCGATCTTCTCCAGCTCGGTGGCGATGTCGAGCAGTGGGTTCTTGCCCGTCACCTCGAACACATCGTCGGTCGCCTTCTTGATGATCTTGGCGCGCGGGTCGAAGTTCTTGTAGACCCGGTGGCCGAAGCCCATCAGCCGCTCGTTGCCGTCCTTGACGCCCCTGACGAAGTCCGGGATGTTCTCCCTGGTCTCGATCCGGCGCAGCATCCGCAGCACCGCCTCGTTGGCGCCGCCGTGGAGCGGCCCGTACAGCGCCGCGACGCCGGCCGCGACCGCGGAGTACGGATCCACCTGGGAGGAGCCGACGCTGCGGACGGCGGAGGTCGAGCAATTCTGCTCGTGGTCGGCGTGCAGGATGAACAGCACGTCGAGTGCCCGCTCGAGCCTCGGATCCGGGTCGTACTTGAGCTCGGCAACCTTGTAGATCATCGACAGGAAATTGCCCGGGTAGCTGAGGTCGTTGTCGGGATACACGTACGGCATGCCGCGGTTGTGGCGATATGAGAACGCCGCCAGCGTCGGCATCTTGGCCAGCAGCCGGATGATCTGCAGGTAACGTGGCCCCTCGTCCTTGATCGCAGCCGCCTCGGGGTAGAACGTCGACAGCGCCCCGACCGACGCGAGCAGCATGCCCATCGGATGCGCGTCGTAGCGAAATCCCTGCATGAACTCCTTGACGTTCTCGTGCACGAACGTGTGGATCGTGATCTCCTGATCCCACTCCTCGAGCTGCTGGGCGGTCGGCAGGTGACCGTGGATCAGCAGGTAGGCGACCTCGAGATAACTGGACTTCTCGGCCAGCTGCTCGATCGGGTAGCCGCGGTACTCGAGGATTCCCCGCTCACCGTCGATGAACGTGATCGCCGAGCGGCACGAGGCTGTCGCCATGTATGCCGGGTCGTACGACATCAGCCCGAAGTCGTCGTCGTCGGTCTTGATCTTGCGCAGCTCGGTTGCGCGGATCGTTCCGTCCTCGATCGGGATCTCGTACTGCTTACCGGTCCGGTTGTCGGTGACGGTGAGCGTGTCGCCAGACGTCGCTACCCCGCCGTCCGCTGGTTGCTGGGTCTCGGTGGTCATAGCTTCTCCTGTCGCTCGCCGCGGCCACTTGAGCCCGGCGATCGTCTTGGGGTCAGTTGGCGAGGCCTCCCACCCGCCGGTCGAGCGGGGCGACCCTTAGAGACTTTATTACCCGCTGCGCGCCGGCCAGCGCTCAGCCGGAGATGACCGCCATCGCGAGCGCGATCGCCGCGAGCACGGCGCTGAGCGCGATGACCGCCTTCTGCCCCCGGCTGTTGTACGGAAAGTCGGGACGATGGAGTCCGACATACGCGAGCACGACCGCGTAGACCGCGAGCACCCCGCCGGCGATGAACCACGGGACCTTCGTGGTGTCTGCGAACACGAGCGGCGCCACCCGCAGAGCCTAACTCACCTGGTGCGTCGAGGACTCCGCCCGGTAGCGACTGGCGGTCGCCGCGCGCTGGCCCTGGTAGTGGCTGCCGAGCTCAGGGCTCCCGTACGGGCGCAGCGCCGGCCGGTCGAGCATCATGAACGACAGCTGCGCGATCTCGAGCCCGGGGTAGAGCTTGATCGGCACCCGTGTGAGGTTGTTGAGCTCGAGCGTCAGGGTCCCCTTCCAGCCGGGGTCGCAGAAGCCGGCCGTGGCATGGACGATCAGCCCAAGGCGGCCCAACCTCGATTTTCCTTCGATCCGGGCGACGATGTCGTCGGGCAGCTCGACCCACTCCAGCGTGCGGCCGAGACAGAACTCCCCGGGGTGGATCACGAACGACTCGCCCTCGGGGACGACGACCTCCTCGGTCAGGTTCTCCGGTGGGT
>JBKQJQ010000424.1:0-5228 GCA_052147875.1 Solirubrobacteraceae bacterium
CGGCCGCCGACAGCTGCGTCACACGCGCCGCCCCCGACAGACGGTCGTAGAGCTTGGGGCGCGGTACGACCAGGTCGTCAGCCGCACGGTGAGGACGGTCCAAAACGGCGACATCCGCCGCGATGCGCGGTGGGAGCCGGACCGGCGGCTCGTCTGAGTCGATCTCGACCGAGCGCAGTGCCGGTCTGGCGGCAAAGCCGGCGTCGAGCAAGTCGTTTGCCGGCTGCTGAGGCTGGGGGAGGGCGATGACGGCTGCGGAGTTCATGCCTGTGAACGATCACATCGGCGACCATCGCCCGCTAGACCGGCGTGCCCTCGATCCGTCTGGTGGAATGCCCTGACGCCCAGTAGGCAAGCTCCCGGGCCGAGGATGGTTATCCGCCCGAACAGGGTGGGTTTTCCCTCCCCCGATGCCCTCGCGTGCGCGTGATAATTGGCGCATGGGCGATTCAGTGCTCATCGTCGACGATGACCCGGCGTTCCGAGCGCTCGCCAGTCGCCTGCTCTCCGAGTCCGGGTTTGTCGTCGTCGGCGAGGCGGAAAGCATCGCCGACGCCCTGGAAACGGCCAGGCGGGTCAGGCCCTCGGCCGCGCTAGTCGACGTAGGTCTGCCCGATGGGGACGGCTTCGCGCTGGCGCGACAATTGACCGCGCTCCCATGGCAGCCGCGCGTCGTCTTGACCTCGATGCACCCAAATGTGGGGTCGAGCGCGGAGGTTCGCCGGAGCGGGGCGCTCGCGTTCGTCCACAAGGGGGACCTCCCGCGGGCACCGCTGGTGCAGTGGCTCGCCGCCGAGTAGACACCGCGGCGAAGCCGCCGATACGCTCGCGCAATGACTGGCACGCGGCGCGTCGTGGTCGGCGAGGATGAGGTTCTCCTGCGCGAAGGCATCGCGCGGCTACTCACCGAAGCCGGGTTTGATGTCGTGGCGCAGGCCGGCGATGCCGAAGACTTGCTCCGCAAGGGCCTCGCCCACCGCCCAGACTTGGTGATCGCCGACATCAACATGCCGCCAGGTCACGGCGACGATGGGTTACGCGCGGCACTCGAGGTACGCCGGCGGCGGCCTGAGACCGGCGTGCTGATTCTGTCCCAGTACTTCGAGGAGCGCTACGCGCTCGACCTGATCGCCGACGGCGCCGAGGGAATCGGATATCTGCTCAAAGAGCGCGTCGGGCAGGTCGAGACCTTCGTCGACGCGGCGGCCCGGGTCGCGGATGGTCGATCCGCTCTCGACCCGGACCTGGTCGCACGCATGTTGGGTCGCCGCCGGCGAACCACGCCGATCGACCTCCTCAGCCCGCGGGAGCTCGAGGTCCTTGCGGCCATGGCCGAGGGCATGTCGAACCGGGGAATCGGCAAGGCCCTGATGATCAGTCAGCCCGTAGTGGAAAAGCACATCACGAACATCTTCCAGAAGCTCGGGCTGCCTCCCGCCGAGGACGAGCATCGACGTGTACTCGCGGTCCTGTCATATCTGCGCGAGACCTAGCGGCTAAGACGCTCGCCGCGACTCTCCGCAGCGCGCTGCTCACCGAGCGGGAGCGTCGCACTGATGCGGGTGCCGCCACCCGAAGGGCTGTCGATCCGCACCTCGCCGCCGAGCGCAGCGACCCGATCCGCCAGGCCCCGCAGACCGCCTCCTTCCGGCCGGGCACCTCCGATTCCATCGTCGCATACGTCCAGGTGCAGGCGGCCGTCCTCGACGCATGCGGCGACCGTCGCGCTTCGGGCCTGGGAGTGCTTGGCCAGGTTGGTCAACGCTTCGGCGACCACGAAGTACGCGTTGGCCTCGATCTCGGCACCGAACCGGTCTCGGGTCACATCGATGGTGACCGGCAGCCGCAACCGCTCGACCAGCTCTTCGATGCTCGCGGCTAGACCGCCCCGAGCGAGGACGCTCGGAAGGATGCCCTGGGCGAGTTCGCGCAGCTCTGTGTTGGCATGCTCGGCGTGGCCCAGCGCCTCGCTGAAGAGCTCCCGCGCTCGCTCGCTGTCCTCCCGGTCCTGTGCTCGCTGAGCCAGGTTGAGCGTGATGATCGTCTGGACCAGGCCGTGCTGTGCGCCATCGTGCAGGTCACGAACTATCCGCCGGCGGGTGTCGTCGGCCGCCGTAACCAGACGAGCACGGGAAGCTGCCAGCTCCTCGCGAGCCTGTGCGTTGGCGATCGCAGTCGCCACCAGCCCGGTGAAGCCGGCGAGCTCGTGCTCGATCCCGGCCGGAAGTCCCGCCTCCTGTCGCGATGCGACGATGATGACTCCCCACAGGTGTCCCTCCACGTCGATCGGAGCGCCGGCTGCGGATCGGGCTCCACTTCGCAGCCCGATCGCCGTCGCCTCGCTGGTGTCGTCTTTCAGGCGATCGACGCGCGCCGGCTGCTCCGTCTCGAAGACCTTGGTCGTCACGTTGTTGCCGCCGACGGTCGCCGTTTGGCCGACCCAGTCCGCGGGGCCCACGCTGCTCCAGCCTCCGACGAACTCGATCGAGCCATCGCCTTGGTACCGGCCCACGAATGCGAGGTCGACCGCCGGGAGAAGGGTTGCGACCTCCTCGGCGACGGCGCTGAACACGAGTTCGGGAGCCACCCCCCGAGCAACCAGCGTCGCCACCCGGCGCAGAGCCGACTGCTCGTCGGCGACTTGCTTGAGTTCGTCACGGGCCTCGGCGTTCGCGATCGCCGTCGCGGCCAGCTCGGTGAAGGCCGCAAGCCGGTCCTCGGTGTCCGGCGGCAGCGCCTCCTCGCGCTCGAGTGAGACGGTCATGACTCCCCACAGCTGACCCTCAACGGTGATCGGCACGCCGACCGAGGAGCGGATCCCGATCCCCTGGACCCATCGGGTCACCTCCGCTGCATCGGCGCCGTAACTGTCTACCCGCGCCGGGTGGCCGCTGCGGAACACCACCGATGCAACGTTTCGGCCTCCGAGCTTGACCTCACTACCGAGCGGGATCGTCTTACCGTCCCTGCGCCATCCGACCACCCCGGTCGCGGACGGCCCCGGCCCGTAACGGGCAATCATCGCGATATCTGTCGACATCAACCTTCCGGCCTCCTCGGCAACGACTCCGAGAACGGACGAAGATGCCCCGCCGCGGGCCACGAGGGTAGCCACCCGTCGCAAAGCGGCCTGTTCCTCAGCCGCACGCCGGCTTTCGGTGACGTCGCGCGCGACCGCATAGACAAGTCCTTCTTCGGCGACTGCTCTGGCGCTCCACTCCAGCCAGCGGACCGAGCCGTCGGCGCAGACGTTGCGGTTCTCGAACTGCTCGACCTGCTCACCCCGGCTCAGCGTCGCGAAGATCTCGCTCGACCGCTCGAGGTCGTCGGGGTGGGTGAGATCGAAACCGCGGCGGGATAGCAGCACGTCACGCGAATAACCGAGCGTCCGTTCGAATGCGGGGTTGACGCGCTTGAAGTAGCCGTCGAATCCGATGACGCACATCAGGTCGAGCGACATCTCGAAGGTCCGCGCGCTCTCACGCTCGGCGTGCTCGCGCCGCTCCTGCAACTCGGCGAAAGAGGCCATCGTTTCGTTCATGCCGCCGAGCAGTTGCGCCCACACGCCGTCGAGGCCGCTCACGTCTGCTCGGTGCTCCAGCCGGTTCTCCGTCACCGCTCGGTGCTCCGCGCGGATCTCGTCCACCAGCCGTTCCGCCGTGGCGTGAACATCGCGAAACGCGCCGGCGACATCCCCGATCTCATCCTTGCTGCCGTACTCCACCCCGGCCGCGATCTCACCGCGGGCCAGCCCCCGCGCCGCCGCTGACACATCCCGCAGCGGACCGGTGATCGAACGCCGCAATGTCAGCGCCAGGGCAGTCACTACCGCGAGGAGGGCCAGCGACAATGCGAGGTCGCGCACCGCCTTGGCGTGCGCGCTGTCGACTTCGCTCGACACCACGCTCACCAGACTGCTCCCGGCCGCCGTGGCGAGTCCCCGCAGCGCGGTGATCCTCGTCTCCGAGATCGACAGCCACTCCGGCAACGAGGTGCCGCGTACTGCCGCGACAGGATTGGCGGCGAGCTCGTCTCGGAAGCGCTGCACCGCGACGCCGGCCGGGCTAAAGAGGACAGCTTCTAGATCGCCGAGCAGTGGCCCCGCCGCATTCTGGCGGAACTCGTTCAGCTCGGCCGCCTCCAACGTAGCCCACGGCGACGCCGTGGGCTGCGGCCGCGGGCCTCGCGGAGCAAGCAGCGTGGCCACAAACACGCGCTCGCGCGAGGCGGTCTCGATCGCTTGGAGGATCGGTTCGTAGGCGGCCGCGGCCCGCGCGGAGGCAGGCGACGGTGCGCCTCCGTCGAGCGCGGCCACGAGGTTGAGCAGGTTCTGCGTGATGACGCTGTATCCCCCGATCGCCTGAGCGGGCCGGAGCGACCCAGCGTCGAGCTGAAGGACGAGAGCCTGGCGTTGCCGGCGCGCGGCATCGAGGCCGCCTACGACGTCGACTGGCGCGGGCACGCGAACGGCACTTGCGCGTGCCTGCTCGAATGCCTGCGTGGTCGCGCGCTCGGAGGCAGACAGCTGGGCGTCCGTCGCCGCGCCCGGTTCCAGACGGGACAGCACGGCAGCCCTTCGCTCGTGCGCGAGATCCACCGCCAACGGCGCCAGGACGAACGACAACCGCGCCTGCCTCCGATAGCTGCTCAACCGGCTGGCGGTCCGGTAGTCCGATACGGCCGACACGACAACCAGCCCGACGAAGCAGCACACCGGAAGCATGGCCAAAAGCAGCAGCTTCGTACCGACCCGCATCCGCTTTATGGGCGAGGCGAGCTGCCGCAAACGCTCCCGCCCCGACCGCTCAGCCCCCGGTATTCGCGTAGTAGTCATGGGCGATAAGGTCGGCGGTCACCGAGCGGGCGGCGGCGTCAAGCGTCGGCTCGACCGGCCTCAGCCCGACGACGATCTCGTTGAAGGCCTTGGCGAACGCGGCGGTCAGCGCGGGGTACGCAGCCGTCTGCGGGCGCGGTCTGGCCACCCCGTCCTCAAGCTGCTCGACGTAAAGGTGCTCCGGGCCGCCGGCGGCGAACCGCGGGGATAGCCTGATCGCGCTGTACGTGCCGGGCACCGCGCCGTCGGCGCGGGTCATCT
This sequence comes from Solirubrobacteraceae bacterium, assembly GCA_052147875.1. Taxonomy (GTDB): domain Bacteria; phylum Actinomycetota; class Thermoleophilia; order Solirubrobacterales; family Solirubrobacteraceae; genus Palsa-465. Next base: position 5,096 of record JBKQJQ010000424.1, read on the forward strand.
GCACGACCTGGCGGGGGCGCAGCAGAAACGAGATGAACTGCCAGGCGGCGTCGCCGTTGGTGGCGTTGGCGGTGATGCCCCACTGCCAGGAGCCCATATCGGTGACGTCGTCGGGGCCGAAGCGGGGAAGCGG
>JBKQJQ010000425.1:0-2769 GCA_052147875.1 Solirubrobacteraceae bacterium
CACCCCGTCGGGCAGACGCCCTTCACCCGCCAACTTGTCGAGGTGGGCGGCTAGCGTCACCGTCGCCGCCGGCCGCAGGTGTTCGGGTACGTCACCCCAGGCCGCGTCGAGCATCTCGGGCACCGTCCGCGCCCCGCGTTCGAGGCCCGCGACCAGGCGCCGCTCGCGATCCAGCCGGTGCGAGATGTACTCGTCCAGCTTGCGCTGCGGATCGTGCACCGGGGGCCCGTGGCCCGGGCACAGGAGCTCGAGGCCGCGGCCGCGGAGCTGTTCGAGCCCGGCCAGATAGCCGACGAGCGCGTCCGGATCGGGGGCGATGAACACGCTGCCCTCGCCCAGGACCGCATCGCCGGTCATCGCGACCGAGCCGGTCACGAACGCGAAATGGTCGGGCGCATGACCCGGAGTCGGCACCGCCTCGAGCGGCCCGAAGCGCACGCCGTGTGCGAGCAGCACGTCGACGTCACCCCTGCCGGCCGCTACCGGCACGCCCTGGAAGCGCTCGCGCAGTGGCGCGACGGCCTGGCTGTGGTCGGCATGGTCGTGTGTGAGCGCGATGCCGCCGAGGCCGCCCCGCTCGGTCAACGCCGCGACCAGATCATCGACGTGGCCGCCAAGATCGGGCCCGGGATCGACCAGCCACGCCGGGTCGTGCGCGACGATCCACGAGTTGGTTCCGGTGAGCGTGAACGGGCCGGGATTGTCCGCGCGGATGCCGACCAGGTCGTAGCCGGGAAGATCGATCCGAGTCACTGCTTGAATAATCAACCATGACGCTCACCGCGGACGAGCAGGATCCCCGCGGCGAGGCCCCGGGGACCCAGCCGCCGCAGGGGCAGGTAGGTGATCCAAGCCACAGCCTCTGGCGAGGGCTGATCTCACTGGCGATCCTGATCGCGATCGTCGTCGGCCTGCTGCTCGCCGTCCCGGGCCTGCACGGTGTCTCCCAGGTCGTGCGGCACATGAGCGCCGGCTGGCTGGTGGTGGCGGTCGTGCTCGAGATCCTGTCGTGCGTCGGGTACATCATCGCGTTCCTGCAGGTGTTCGATCGCGCGCCGGTCCGGTTCGGAGCGCGTGTGGCGCTCAGCGAGCTGGCGTTCGGTGCCGCCGTGTCGCTGGGCGGCGCGGGGAGCGTGGCCGTCGGCGCCTGGCTGCTGATCGAGCGTGGAGGCGACCCGGCACGAATTGCGGAGCGGTCGGCGGTCCTGTTCCTGCTGACGAGCGCGATCAACGTGTTCACACTGATCCTCGTCGGACTCGGCCTGTACGTCGGCATCCTTCCGGGACCGAGCAACCCACTGCTGAGCCTCGTGCCTGCGCTCGGCGGCATCGTGGTGCTCGTGTTCTTCCTATTGCTGCCGCGGTTCAGCGAGCGGCTGGCGGCGGGCCGCTCGCCGGGAAAGCTGCGGACGCTGCTGGTCGCGACCGCGGCCACGATCCGCCTGACCGAACAGGTGATCTTCAGGCGCGACTGGCGGATCATCGGCGCGATCGCCTTCTTGTGGTGCGACATCGCCGTGCTGGCCGCCTGCTTCGCCGCGGCTGGGTCGGTGCCGCCACTGGCGACGATCGTGCTCGCCTACCAGATCGGCTACATCTCGAACGTGATCCCGGTGCCGGGCAACATCGGGGTGCTCGACGGGAGCATGATCGGGATGTTCGCGATCTACGGCGTGTCGGCGACCCTGGCGACGGCTGCGACCGTCGTCTACCACGCGATCGCGCTGTGGATCCCGGCGATGTGGGGCACCGGCGCGTTCCTGCTCCTGCGGCACCAGCGCGATCGACCGATCAGGCTGCGACCGTCATTCGAGGAGCGGCGCAGGTTGCGCCGCGAGGAGCGCCGGCGGAGGGCCGAGCGGCACTAGGCGTTTGAGGCGTTTGCGTCGGGTGAAGCTCGTCGGACGAGGCACCCGAAGATCGGGACTTTCACCTATGGAGCATCGACCGCCGCATTGCAACGGTTTGTGCGCGGGCCAGACGCTGGACGTCAGTGCTGCCCGCATCGTCAGCGCCCTCCCTAGGCCAAAGGATCGAGCATGTTCTTCAAACCTAAGGCAAAAGAGCCCGAGCTCAAACCGTGTCCGCAGTGCGGCGAGCAGATTGCCGCCGTCGCGCTCGACTGCCCCTCGTGCGGGCTTGACCTGCGCGAGGCCTATCACCCTGGTCTGACTGAGCCAGGATCGCGTCGGTCTCAGAGGGTCGCATAGCAGGTCGCGGGGCCAACCCGGACCGTGACCCGGTCGCCTGCCGCCGAACGGCCCGCATCGAGGTACACGTCGGCGTAGCCCGAGCTGTCGGTGTACCAGCTCGCCGACGTGCCAGCTCCGGTCACCGTCGCCTTCGTGTCGGGCTGGTTGGAGGACACGTAGACGTCGTAGTTGTCGTACCCGCTGCTCCATTGGGCGCTGGCGCTGCACCTTGCTGCGGGGCCTGCCGGAGGCTTGGGTTTCGACGGCGTGTGCAGCCGCCGGTAGATCGCAACCCAGTTGGCGACGATCGCAGTCTGCGCGCCGGCGAGCGTCATCTGGTGGTCGCAGACCTCGCGGTTCAGATAGTTCTCGACCGCGTCCTTCGGATTCGGCGACGCCCCGGGCTCGGGCCAAAGGTTCCGGGGATCGTTCGTCGCCCCGCCGAGCTCCAAGGGCACGAAGTGGTCGTACTCGTAGTCCCAGATCGGGCTCCGGTCCCCGTAGGCTTCAAGGCTCCGCCGCTTCTCTGCCTCGGTGATGTGTTCCGGTGGCCTGACCGTCTCAGTCCAGCCCGACC
>JBKQJQ010000426.1:0-3709 GCA_052147875.1 Solirubrobacteraceae bacterium
CGGTCAGCAATGTCGCGACCGCGACTGACGACAGCGGCAGCCTCAGCACCGACACCATCGACGCGCCGATGCCGACCGCGACCGCCGGGTCGAGCGGGAATCCTGGCAGACGCGACGCCATGATGCCCCCGGCGGCTCCCAGAAACAGCGCCGGGAAAGTCGGTCCGCCACGGAAGCTGCCGAGCGACATCGAGTACGCGATCCCCTTGCACAAAATCAGTAGCGCGAGCGCACCAAGGGAATATGTCCCTGCGTGCGCGACGAGGCCGGGAAGCGCGTCCTGACCGGAGAACAGAACCTCGTTGACGCTCTTGCCCGTGATCTGCGAGAAGGCGATCGCGAGCCCACCGATGATCAGTCCGATCGCGGGCAGTCCAACGATCAGCAATCGCCGTGGCAGCACGCGGTGGGTCTCCAGACCGCCGACCATGATCGCCCGCGTGACCAGCGCGATCACGATCGCGAACGCAATTGTCCATCCGAACTCGGCCACGTCTGGGTGCCCGAAGGGCGCCAGGCTCAGCGCCGGGAGCGCATAGGCGGTGCTGCTCAAACCGGTAAACGACCCCATCCCGAGCGAGACAAGCGAGCCGATTCCAGCGGCGAGTAAGCCGGGGACAACCACCAGCTGGAGCCTCGCTCCTCCGATTCCGATGACTTCGATCATCAGCAGCGCAGCCAACAGCGGCGAGGCGAAGATGAATGAGACCGCGGCGAAGGCTCCGGCAGCGGCGATTATTTGCAGTGCCTGCGGCTGCATCTTCGTGCGCGCGAGCCCAATCAGGAGCAACGCGACGCCCGAGCCGAGCGCGATCAGTGGCGCTTCGGGACCGAGGACGATTCCGAACCCGATCGTCGCGATACCGGCCAACATCACCGAGGGCAGGTACTCGACGTGCACCGGACCGCCGGCCGCGAGACCGTTGGCCGGCAGATGCCCTCCATCACCCGGCAGGCGGGTGATCGCGAGTGCGACGATTACGCCGCTGATCGCGAGGATCGGAAGCGACCACCAGACCGGGGGGCCGTTGTGATAGCCGAGCGCATTTGGGAGGTGGGTGTAGAGCTCCCGCTGCAGCTGGTAGACCAGCTCGAGAAAGCACCACGCCGCAAGCGAGACGATGATGCCGATGATCGAAACGATTACGAGCAGTCCGACAAACTGCTTGCTCGCCATCGTCTGAGCGGCCTGCCGCGGCGTGATCTCGGGCGCGGGGGCGTCAGCCATCGCGGCGATTCCCGCCGTAACCAATCAGCATTGCGCGTTCGTCTTCTTGGAAATCGCCCGCGGAGGATCTCACACGAGTGTCAGCTTTCCTCGTCTGGATCGGCTGAGGGGTCGTTCACCGCGGATCGCGTGACGCTCGGTGAGCGCCCGAGCCGCCCGATCTTGTCGTCAACGGTCGCAACCGCCACGACGTATGCGACATGCGTCCCGATACTGGTTGCCATCACGTCCTTCGGCCAGCGCCACGGCGGCGGCGTTCGGCCCAGCAGCGGGAACAGCGTCAGCGTCGCGCTCATGAGCGTCGCGCCGAACATGATGCTCGCCAACGGCTCAGAGAACCTGCGGTGCAGGATGCCGTGCCAGATACCGAACGCCGAGCCATAGCCCCAGCGCAGCGCCAGCCCGAGCTCGTTCTCCTCCCGGTCGGTCACGTGCGGCAGGTGCATGATCGAGGCGACAATCTGCCCGGGCACCAGCGAATCGTCGTAATCGAGTTGACCGCGGTGCCCACGTCGAACTCGCCGCTCGGTCGCATACGCGAGCGTCAATGCGAGCGTCCCGGCGCTACCGGCCAGCACGCTGCGCAGCGGGAACCGACCCACCGCGCGCCCGACCCGTTTGTCAAGATCAGCCATCGAAACCCCTTTGTTCGTCGAGTGCAACCACCCGGTCGACCAGCTCCAATCCCTCGCCTCGGTGCGTGATCAGCAGTACGGTCCGGTCCCGGGCGGCCGACAACACATCACGCACCAGCTCCTCCGCGGTGAACGGATCAAGGTGCGCGGTCGGCTCGTCGAGGATCAGGACCGGGCTGTCGGCGAGCAGCGCCCGCGCAAGCACGATTCGCTGCCGCTGGCCGCCGGACAGCTCGCGCCCCTCCTCGCCGACGAGCGTCTCGAGGCGATCCGGCAGCTGATCGATCCAGTCCCAGATTCGCGCGCGGCGCAGCGCCTGCTCGAGTTCGGAGTCGCGCGCGGACGGGCGGGCAAGGCGCAGGTTGTCCCGGATGCTGGCCGTGAACAGGTGCGACTCCTGACCCGCGACCGCGACCAACGAGCGGATGTCGGCCTGGCGGTAATCGCGCAGGTCGCGCCCGCCGATCATCACCCGGCCCTGCTCCGGATCGAGAAACCGCAGCAACAGGTTGGCGACTGTCGTCTTCCCGGCGCCGCTTGGCCCCAGCAGCGCGACCCGCTCGCCGGGCTCGAGCCGGAGGCTCACTCCGTTCAATGCGGGACGTGGCTGGCCGGGGTAGAACGCACGGACGTTTTCAAGCTCGATCGCGAACGGCCAGCTCGGAGCCGGTGCGGGCAACGCCGGATCCTGGACCGCGGCACGCCGATCAGTCAGCTCCAGCAGCCGGCGGCCGGCCGCCAGCGTCGCCGACAGCTCGCGAGCGGCCGCGCCAAGCGGCGTGACCGCCTCAAATGACGCCAGCGCGAGCAGTGCCAGCATCGCGATCAGGACGCGGTCGAGCTGCCCCGAAGCCGACGCGCCGATCGCGACGGCAAGCACGCCTGCAACGGTCACGCCCGTCACCGCGAGCCCGAGGCCGTCGCCGATCCCGGTCGCGAGCGCGTCGCGTCGCGCCAGCTTCACGAGCGCGCGATCCGCGTCACCTATCCTGCCGAGTGCCGCCTGCTCGCCGCCGAACACGACGACCTCCGGAGCCGCCCCGATCAGTTCGATCAACTCGGCCGACAGCTCGCCCTGCGCGGGCGACCGTCGGCCGCCGGCGCAAGCAGCGAGCCAGCCCGAGGCGGCCGGCACCACAAGCCCACCGGCCAGCAGGCCGACGGCGAGCACGATCCCAGCGGCCGGCAGGAACGCGGCCGCCACGCCGACCGCAACGGCTCCGGCGAGCAGCGCCACAATCGGGGGCTCGAGTCCACGCAGATAGAGGTTCTGCTGCGCGTCAACGTCGGCCACCATCCGCGACAGCAGGTCACCCTGCCGATACGAGCCAAGCTGGGCGGGAGCGAGCGGCTCAATCCGTTCGTAGAACTTGGTCCGTACGCCGCCCAGGACGCGCAGCGCGACATCGTGCGAGCTGAGCCGCTCCAGGTAGCGGATCACCGGCCGGCCGACCCCGAAGAATCGCACCACGACGATCGCGACCATCAGCGACAGGATCGGCGGACGCTCCGCCGCCCGCGAGATCAGATAGCCGGCGGTCGCCATTAACCCGACCCCGAATAGCACCGTCAGCGCGCCGAGCATCGCCGCGACCGCAAAGCGCCTGCGCGGCACCGGCGCCAGCTGCATGAGCGCGCGCAGCGTAGCGGTCACGCGGCCTGCCTCTCGGCTTGCGTGACCGCGATTCCGTCGACCAGTTGCACGACCCGATCCGCATACTGGACGAGCTCCGGGCGGTGCGCGATCAGGAGCACCGTCCGCCCGGCCTGCAGCCGGTGCACGGCGGCTGCCACGAGCGCAACGCTGGCGGGGTCCAGATCGGCGGTCGGTTCGTCGAGAATCACG
>JBKQJQ010000427.1:0-4350 GCA_052147875.1 Solirubrobacteraceae bacterium
CGCGCAAAAGGTGGTGTCTACGAGCGTATCCGGCGCTCTGATCTCATCTCCCGTTCGCCACGCCGGCGGGGTTGCGGGAGACCAGCTCCGAAAGGTGGTCCTCGGGGTCGGCCGGAGCGGACCTATCCGAGCGAGCCTGCTAGTTGATCCCGGTGGCTCAGCCGCAGGCGAGCTTGAGACCAGGAGCGCTCACGGCTTAGTTACTAAGCGGCGAGCGCGAACTCATGAGAGTCCGCACTTATTGTTTTCCCGGGTGTTTTACGAGGCCTCCCGGGACCTCGACTCGCAACCACCCCCACGAACCGACCACGTCGAAGCCTGTCGTCCCCGGGGGGTACTCCTATGTCTCTGTCGAGTATAGGCCGCGTACGCTGCATAAGACTCAGTTCTGCTCCCGCCATGACGCCCCATGACGACGCGTAGCCAGAAGTCCGGATTAGCGGGCGATTCAGGGGCTTCGTACAGGCCGCCGGTTACGGCGCGTGCCGCTCTGTCCGGCTACGTTCGTTGACATCGCGTTGACAGGCCCGTTCATTCTTGCTTGCGCCCGGGCTGGTAATCGTGAACGAGAACGAGCGCACGAACATATGTTCGCACACGCCTTCGTCATCAGTCGCTGCCCGCGGTCAGCCTCGCAGTTCGGTCTTCTCACTCGGGCGCGACGGCGGGCGCGGGCGCGTGCGACCGGGCGAGTTGGCAGGCGCGAGCGACGCGGTCGGCGGGGCCAGTGGCCCGGCCACGCTGCTTGAGCTCTGTCGCCCTGGCCGGTCCGATCCGTCGCTCAAGCGCCGCTAGGTGCTCATCGTAGAGCGTGTCGGGCACGGCGCCGATCTCGGCGCTCTGGCTCTCGGCCATGCCCACAACCTCCAGCGACTCGCCGTCGTGCCCGAGACCTGCGAGCGCCTCAGCGACGCCGAGTAGGTCGTTAATGATCTGCATCAGGTTGCCGTCCGCCAAAGCGTGTTCCAGCGACCGCGCGTAGGGCTCGAGCGCGTCCGCCGGGCGTCCATCCACGATCGCCAGGTCTCCCAGTTGGGTGTTGAGGCTATACAGGACATTCGCGTCTATCAGCGCTCCGACCGTGCGTGCTTCATCGAGCCGTGCGGCAGCTTGGTCGAGCAACCGTGCGGCGATCAACGCCTGCGCCTCGTACGCCAGCGCACCCGCCAGCAAGGCAGGATCGTTTAGCTCGCGCGCCAGCGCGGTCGCCTCGGCGTGGTCCTTGACGGCCTCGGCAGTGTGGCCTGCGAACAGGTCGCTGAGGCCTCTCAAGATCAACGCGCCGCAGCGCGTCTTGCTGTCGGGCGCGGCGCGGTACGCCTGGTCGGCGGACCGGCACGCCTCATCGAACCGGCCGATGTTCTCGAGGTAGTTCGTGTGTGCGCAGAACGCGAGCCAGCGCACCTCGGGGTCGGCGGGCGGTGAAGCGAGCAGCCGCTCGGTGATCGCACCCCCCTCGCGCACGCGTCCTCCGCCCGCGAGCAGCACGAAGGCGTAGGCGGCGGCGATCGGCTGCTCGAGCCCGTCGTGGTTGTCGCTCGCCCAGCGCAGCGCGGCGCCCGCCTCTCGCTCAGCGGCACGCGCGGCGAGATAGGTCTTTCGATCTACGAACGCTGTCCGGTATGCCCACACCAGCTCGTACTGTCGTTGCGCGTGCGCGCGGCGCCACCGCTCGCCGTCTGGGTCGCTGTCAAGCAGTTCAGAGGCGATCTGACGCAGCGCCTCCGCAAGCCCGAACTTCACACTGCCGTCCCCGGTCTCGACCCGCTGCACGAGCGCCGCATCAACAAGTTCCGCGAGCGCCTCGAGCACGCTCACCCCGTCACCCGCCAGCACCCGCTCGAGCTCGTCGAGCTCGACCGGCCCCGCGAACGCACCCATCCGAACGAACAAACCGCGGGAGGCCGGGTCAAGCAACGCGAGCGTCGAGTCCAGCGCCGCGCGCAGCGACCGCTGCCGCACCGGCCGGCCACCGCGGGCCTCGCCCAGCACATCGATCGAGTCGCGCAGCCGATCACGCAACTGCACCGCGGTCAACACCGACAGCCGCGCGGCCGCGAGCTCGAGCGCCAACGGCAGCCCGTCGAGCAGCCTGACGATCTCCCGCAACGCCTGACCGCCGGCGTCTGTGAGCTTCGGACGCTCGCCCCGTCGCCCGACCGCGCGGCCGATCAGCTCCAGCCCCGACCGCTCATCCAAAGCGTCCAACCGGATCACCCGCTCAAGATCGACCCGCAACGGCAGCCGCGAGCTGACCAACAACCGCAGATCCGGTAGGCGGTCCAAAAGACCACAAAGCGCCCCGGCCGCCGCCAGCAGATGCTCCATGTTGTCCAACACCACCAACGTTGCACCGCTGTTGCGCAACCGCGTCGCGATCGCCGCTTTGACCGACGCTTCCGGATCGCGCTCGGCCCCGACCACCGCGCCGATCGCCACCGGCACCTCGTCCGGGGAGCCGACCGTCGTCAGGTCGACCCACCACACACCCCCGGGGTGGTCGTCAAGCAGCTCGCTGCCCGCGAGCAGCGCAAGGCTCGTCTTACCCGCACCGCCACGCCCGGTGATCGTCACCAGCCGCTCACCCTCAGTGGCGACCGCGTCCACCACCTCCGCCAGCTCACGATCTCGCCCGACCAGTTGGGGCCTGCCCGCGGGCAGGTTCGTCGGCCGCACCGACTCCGTCCGCGGCGGCGGAAAAGCAGCCGCGCCCCGACCATCAATCACCGCACAAAACAACATCACCGGCGCCGGAAAATCCTTCAAACGATGAACACCAACCGACTCCGTGACCAGCTCCTCGCCGACCAGCTCGCGCGCCGCCGCGGTCAACAACAACTCCCCGCCATGAGCCGCCGCCGCAACTCGCGCCGCCCGATGAACCTCCAAACCCACATAGCCCGCCTCAGTCCGCTGCACCCGCCCGACATGCAACCCCATCCGCACCCGCAACTCCCCAACCTCACCCGCCCAGGCATACGCCCGCAACGCACGCTGCGCCCCAATCGCCGCCCGACCCGCCGACACGGGGTCCTCGAACGTCGCAAAAAACGCATCCCCCTCAGTCGCATCGACAAACCCACCCTCAGCCGCGATCACGGCACCAACCAGCTCATGATGCACAGCCAACACCCCAGGCCAACCAGGCCCAAGCTCCGTTGCCAGCCGAGTCGAACCCTCGATATCCGTAAACAACAGGGCAACCAAACCCTCCGGCGGACGCCGCGCACGCTCCACGGCCTCAGGCTAACGCCACACCAAGCCACACGAGCACAAGCCGCTGTCGCGATGATCGATTTCGGACAGTCTCGTGGTCGGCCAGGCGACCACCTTTAGGACCAGCGCGGTGCGCTGCTGCTAGTAGCCCAATGCGAAGCGGTCGGGTTTCGCGATTCGCGGCGCGGAGGACGTTCGTCAGCGGCTGAGGTACTTCTTACACGGTCCGTTCTGTGCGCTCTGGAAGGCCGGCGTTCCGTCGTCCCAAACGGACTGCGACGACGCATCGGCGAAGTCGGCTGTCAGTGATCGGCGGCTCCGCTGCGCGCACGGTCGGTGTTGACGATCAGGACGTTGCAGCGCGCCTTGTGCGAGATCTGGTTCGGCACGTTTCCCGGGGCTAGACGCTTGGCGCCGTGCACGCCGACGCTCCCGATGATGATCATCCCTGCGTCCACCTCGTCTGCGATCTCGAGCAATGCGTCGGCGGGGGCGTCCCGAATCGCATGGGTGTGGACCTGTACGCCTGTCGTCTCTACCGTCGCGCGAGCTTCGTCCAGTGTCGCGTCGACAACCGAGTCGGACATGAGCTGCCAGCCCTCCTGCGGCCCAGCGCCTCCACGGATACGTGCACCCTTTAGCGGCTGGTAGGCCGAGACAACGTGCAACTCGGCTCCGAGTGCCTTGGCAATCCGGATCGCTTCATTGACCGCTGCCTTCGCGGTCTCCGAGCCATCAGTGCCCACCACGATCGACTCGCGCATGTCCCCGGGCTCCTTTTGCCATCCCGTTCTGCCGACCGTAGCGCAGACAACCACCCAAGAGCAAGAGCATGCGAAGGCGCGGGTGTCACGCTTCCGCTCTGATCGACCGCAGCAGTCTCGGCCTGAGTCGCACGGGCCGAGGAGATTCGCTGTTGCTTGTAGCCCGAGGAGCGCTGTGCCGGACTGCAGGGTCGGGCGCTCAGTGAGTCGCTTTGCTCAGCGCCGGGCGCGAGCGAGAACCGCCAGTTTGCGGCATCGGCGGACTAAGGCGTTGGCCGATCACATGGCTACAAGCCATTGGCGCCAGGCCTCGATCGTTCGGAATCCAAGCCGCTCGTAAACCGGAAGTCCGGATTGGCTTGCTTGCAGC
>JBKQJQ010000428.1:0-4358 GCA_052147875.1 Solirubrobacteraceae bacterium
CCCAGGAGCTCGCGCACATCCTCGGCTTCTCGTGACTCCGAGAGGGCCGTGAACCCGACCAGATCGACGAACAGGACCGAGACGAGCCGCAGTTCGCCCCCGGCCGGCGCGGGTCCCCGATCGACGAGCGCCGGCGCCGGCGCGGCCGCTGGGGCGGTCAGGGCGGCGCCGCATTGCTCGCAGAACCGCTGCCCGGGCTCGTGCGTGGCGCCGCAGACCGCGCAGCGCGCGGACAGCGCCGTGCCGCACACGCGACAGAACTTCGCGTTATCTGCAACCTCAGTGTGACAAGCCGGACAGTTCACGAAGCCCCGTTCCGAAGGGCGCTAAGAGTAGCGGCGGCACGCGTCGTGTCTACTGCGGGTCGACATCGACGCTCACCGTCGCACCCTTGCGGGCCGCGCCCGGGCCTACGCGATCGATCGCGTTGCCGACGGCGTCGATCGCGCCGTAGCGGTCGTCGCTCTTGATCACCAGCTGGCTGCGCGCCCGGCCGCGGAGCCGGAACAGGGGCGCGGGACCAAGCACGGCGCCGTCCAGCAATTTCAGCTCGGCGACGATCGCCTCGGCGGTGGCGCTCGCGAGTCCCTCGTCCTCGGCTCCGCATACCACCCGGATCAGCGTCGCGTACGGCGGATAGCCGAGCGCGCGACGGCGGACGAGCTCATCGGCGACGAACCCGTCGGAGTCGTGCCGGGTTGCAAACCCGATCGGCCGTGCCTCAGGCGCCAGTGTCTGGACGAACACCCGGCCGCCGCTCGCGCCGCGCCCCGTACGCCCTGCGAGCTGGGTGACGAGCGCAAACGTCCGCTCCTCGGCCCGGAAATCGGGGAACCGCAGCGTCTGGTCGGCGTCGAGCACGACACCGAGCGAGACGTCAGGGAAGTCGTGGCCCTTGGCCACCATCTGCGTCCCGACCAGCACTCCGGCCGGCGCCGCCGCGAAGCGCTGCAGCGTGAGCGCCCGGCGGTCGAGCGTCGACGCGTCGGCGTCGAGCCGGAAGATCGGAAATGCATCGCCGCCGAGCGCATCGCGCAGCTGATGCTCGATCCGCTCGGTGCCCGCGCCGTGACGCGCGATCGACACGGACGCGCATGCGGGGCACCTGCTCGGCACCGGTTGGCGGTGCCCGCAGTGGTGGCAGGCGACGAACGAGCCGTCGCGGTGCAGCACCAGCGCGACCTCGCAGTTGGGGCACAGCCAGACTCGGCCGCAGGCGCGGCAGGAGAGGAAGTTCGACCAGCCGCGACGGTTGAGCAACACGATCGCCTTGCCGCCGGCACGGCGCAGGTCGCCGAGCGCGATCCGCGTCTTGGGGTGCAGCGGCTCTTGGCGCCCGCGCATGTCGAGCACCTCGACCTCCGGGAGTGGACGCCGATCGACGCGCTCGGGCAGCCGCAGCCGTTTGAACGAGACGACGCTCTCCGGCCGCGGCGTGGCGCTGCCCAGCACCAGCATCGCCCGGCTCTGCGACGCGCGACGCTCGGCGACGGTCCGCGCGTCGTAGCGAGGATCGCCTTCGTGCTTGTAGGAGGCCTCGTGCTCCTCGTCGACGATCACCAGCCCGAGGTCAGCGACCGGCGCGAACACCGCCGACCTGGGGCCGACGCAGACGCGCGCCTCGCCGGTTCGCAGGCGCAGCCACTCGTCGTGGCGCTCGCCGTCGCCGAGCGCCGAGTGCAGGACCGCGACGACGTCCCCGAACCGGGCCTGAAAGCGCCACAGGACCTGCGGCGTGAGCGCGATCTCGGGCACCAGCACGATCGCGCTCTTGCCAGCCTCGAGCGCTGCCTGGACCGCGTGAAGGTAAACCTCGGTCTTGCCCGAGCCTGTGACCCCGTGCAGCAGGAAGCGCTGCTCCTGCGCTGCCTGCAGCTCGTTCAGCGCCGACCGCTGGTCGGCCGTCAGCGGCGGGGGCTGCGCCGCCGCGGCTCCGAGCGGACGCAGCGCCGGACGCCGCGGGCTAACCCGAGCCTCGATCGACACCAGGCCGCGGGACTCGAGCCGGCGCAGGGCTCCGGTCCCGAGCTCAGAGGCGAGCGTCGCGCCCGCGCTTCGCAGCGCCGCGAGCAGCTCACGCTGATGCGGATTGAGCGGGGATGCCCCATTGGCCAGCGCGGCGGCGCCCGCCTCGGTCAGCTCGGCGACCAGCACGCGCTTGACCCCGCGTCCGGCTGCGATGCCAGGCGGGAGCATCAGGCTCAACGCGCGGGCTGGTGTGGAGCAATACTCGCGTGCCATCCACTCGGCGAGCTCGACCAGATCCGGCGGGATCGAGATCGGCAGCGCCTCGTCGGGTTCGAGCAACCGCTCGGGCTCGAGCTCCGAAGTGCCGGCGAGCTCGACGACCACGCCCAGCGCTCGCTGGCGCCCGAACGGGAGGCGCAGCACCGATCCGATGACGACGTCGCCGTGGCGATCACCGAGCAGGTAGTCGAACGACCCGCGCACGGCACGGGTACGGGTGAGCGGCACGACGCGGGCGATCATCGGCGTCCGAATCTAGACGGCAACCAGGATGCGGCAGCCGCGAGCGTCTTTAATTGATCTCAGTGGATCCAGAGCCAGGCGAGATCATCTTCTTCCACGGCCATCCATCGTTGCTCTCGCTGACGCACTTCTACCTCAAGGGATTGCTGGTCAGCATCGGGGCCGGTGTCGTGGCCGGGATCGTGAGCGCGATCGCGGTCGGGCACGTGCAGACTGGCTGGGTGATCGCGGCCGTACTGCTGGTGTTCGTGGTCGTGCTCGCGGCGGGGCAGCTGCGGCGGATCCAGACCACCTACTCGATCACCAGCCGGCGGCTGACGATCGAGACAGGGCTGCTGTCCAGGCGGCTGCACCAGACGCGGCTGGAGCGCGTCCAGAACGTCAACTCGACCCAATCGTTCCTTGGCCGTCTCGCCCGCCTCGGGACGGTCGACTTCGACACCGCGGGCGAGTCGGAGTTCGACTTCACATTTCACGGCGTCCATGACCCACGCGAAATCGTGCGGACGGTCGACCGGGCGCTGCACGAGCGCCTCGTCGACTCCGACCCGCGGACCGGCGCGGGGGTCTGACCCCGGCTACGCCGCAGCGTCGCGCGCGCCGAGGTTGCGCCGCTCGCTGCGGGCGACGAAGTCGACGATCGCCGGGACGCCCTCGAGCCGATAGCGCTCGCGAAGCCGGTTCTCGATGTAGTAGGCGTAGTCGCGAGTCACGCGGCTGCGGGAGTTGACCTGGATCGAGAACCGCGGTGGCCGCTCGGCGGTCTGGGTCATGAACAGCAGTCGCAGGCGGTGCCCCGACTTGGCGCCGCGGCCGCCGGCGCCGACGGGCGGCTGGCGCGCGGCGACCGTCTCCGACAGGAAGCGGTTCAGCTGTGGCGTCGGGATCCGGGTGCGGCTGCGGTCGGCGAGCGCGATCGCCTCGATCAGCAACCGCTCGACATGGCGGCCGGTCTTCGCGCTCGCGGTGAGGACCCGCGGGCGCAAGCGCAGCTTCTGGTTGACACGCGCGCGCTCGTGATCGAGGTCGACCTCCTGCGCGATGTCCCACTTGTTGAGCACCAGCGCGGTCGCGCAGCCGCTCTTCATCGCAAGCTCGGCGATCCGCAGGTCCTGACTGGTGACTCCGTCGTTGGCGTCGCACACGACCAGCGCGACGTCGGCGCGCTCCGCCGCTCGTCGTGAGCGCAGCGACGTGTAGTACTCGACCGAGTCGCCGACCTTCGCCTGGCGTCGGAGGCCGGCCGTGTCGATCAGGATCAGGTCGCGGTCGCGATAGCGCAGCGGCAGGTCGATCGCGTCGCGAGTGGTCCCCGCCTCCGGCGAGACGATCACGCGCTCGGAGCCGACAAACCGGTTGACGAGCGACGACTTGCCGACGTTCGGCCGGCCGATCAGCGCCAGTCGCACCGCGTCGGGGTCGGCGTCGTCGTCCTCGGCCTCGGCGGCGAGTGCCGTGATCCGGTCCAGCAGATCCCCGGTGCCGAGCCCCTGAGCGGCCGAGACGGCGATCGGGTCGCCGAGGCCGAGTGAGTAGAACTCTGCCGCGAGCGGAAGGTCGGCGGCGGTGTCGATCTTGTTGGCGGCAACCAGCACGGGCACTGGGCTGCGCCGCAGCAGCTCGGCCATCTCCTGATCGGCGGGCCGCAGACCGGCCCGCGCGTCGACGACCAGCACCGCCGCATCCGCGTCGGCAAGCGCCGCCCGGGCCTGATCCTGGATCTGGCGCGCCAGTTCGTTGCGGTCCTCGAGGTCGATCCCGCCTGTGTCGATCAGCGTCAGCGAGCGCCCGTTCCAGTCCGTACGGACCTCCTTGCGGTCGCGGGTCACCCCCGGGCGCTCGTGGACGACAGCCTCACGCGACTCGGT
>JBKQJQ010000429.1:0-2575 GCA_052147875.1 Solirubrobacteraceae bacterium
TGACACCGGGCATCGTTGCCCCGCGAGCGCCCGCGTCGGTCGCCCGCTTGCGGGCCGGTGTGTGGCTGAGCGAGCGCGAGGTCGGCGCGATGAACACGTCGCAGGCGCTCATCGCCGCGGCGACCGGGCGCGCCGGATCTGTCCCGTCAGTCTGACGCTCGTCCATGATCGTCAGCACCGCGTCGGCACCGGCGGCGGCGGCGCCGTTGCGCAGCGCCTCGCCGATCGCCCGCGTCTTGGCGTCCGCGACGACCAGTACGTCCTCGCCTGGCTTGACCGCCAGCGAGCGCTTGATGATCGTGGTGACGGCAGCGTCGAGCTCGGACATCAACGCCTGATCATATGGCGGTGCGCCGGTTCGGCTCGCGGCCGCCGATCCGGGCTTCGGCGGAGGCGCGGTTCGAGTTCACCGCGCCACCGCGGTCGCGACTGCGCTACTTGACGATTCTGATCGTGCGGAACATCCCGAGCTGATAGTGGTCGCGGCCATCCTCGGCGTTCATCTCGCACAGGATCACGTAAACGCCCGGGGGTTGCGTGATCACCTCCTGCTGCATCGATCCGCTGGACAGCGGGCCGGCGAATTGCCCCTCCGGGCCTTTGAGGTACAGCTTGCCGGCTCCTTTCAGCTTGCCCTTGAGCAGCAGCGCCTCGGCCTTGGTGGCGTCGGCCGCGCTCTTCATCCGTCCGTACACGATCATGTGGATCAGGTAACCCTCGTTCTGGAAGCGCACAAGCTCCCCGTCGTGGAGCGTGTCGGCGCCGCGGAACCCGAAGTCGATCGCGGACACCGTCGCGCCCGGTGTCGGCAGCGTCGCCGGCGCCGACGACTGCGTAACCGTGAACGGGGCGAACCCGTTGCCGTTGTTGACCGCGACGTAAGTGCCGGCCGGCAGCACCGCCTCGGCGGTCGATGGAGCCCCCTCGGTCGCAGAGCCGTCGAACACGATCGTGGCGTAGGGATCAATCGCGTCCAGCGGCGTGTCGTTGCCGAGATGCGACACGACCTGGCCGAACTCGGCGACGGTCACACCCGGCTTGAGCAGGATCAGCGCCGGTGAGTCACTCGCCTCCCCGCTGACCGTGGTGACGATGTTGACGGCTCCGGACACCTCCGAGCCACCAACGGTGACCGTGTTCTTGGTCAACGCCAGCGTCAGGGTGGGCAGCGTCCCGGCAGCGACCGATGAGGCGGTCATCAGTACGAGAATCGACCCGACCGCCGCGAGGCCGAGCGCGGTGGACACCAATAGCGAGCGCTTCATGCAGCTCCCTCCTGTTCGACGACCGGGCGAGTCTAGATTCCAATCTTTACCGAGCAATACGCAATTTTGCGTATAGTCGCGCCCGGACTGACAGATGGAGCGGCTCAGCGCAAAGGATCTGCGCACGGTCCTTGACGTGTCGCACGAATTGGGGGCGATCGATGATCCGGATCGTTTCCGCTTACGCCTGCTCTCGGAGCTCAGACGGCTGGTCGCGTACGACATCGCGTCGTGGAACGTCGTCTCGCCGGGCATCCAGAGAGCGCGGATCGGCGCCGTTGACCCAATCGATTGCCGGATCGACGGCGACGAGGAGCTGCTAGGTGCGTACCTGCCCCAGAACCCGCTCGTCCGCGCGGCCGACCCAGCGCGGGTACTGAAGTTCTCTGACTTTCTCACGCTGCGAGAGCTGCACCGCCTCGATCTGTACGACGCCGTGTACCGCGAACGTGAAGTCGAGCGACAGATCGCGTTCATCCTCCCGGCGCCCGAACCGGAGGTGCTGGGGATCGCGCTCAACCGCCGGCGGCCGGACTTCTCGGAGCGAGACCGCGGCATCCTCGAGGCGGCCCGTCCGCTCGTGGTAGCGGCTTACGAGCACGCGATCCTGGTGACGAAGATGCGAGCAACACTGTCGGCGCTCGAGCTGGCAGCCGAGTCCGCCGGCGAAGCGCTGATCGTGCTGGATCCGAGCGGACGGATCCAGCACGCCACGCGCTCGGCGCGGGCGCAACTGCGTGCGCTGCCCGGCGCGGACCAGCCGGGACGGCTGCCAGAGCCGCTCGCCTCCTGGAGCGAAGCCCAGCGCTGCGCAGCCGCGGCGAGACCATCGTCACCGCGGCCGCTGGCGGTCGGGTCGGCGACGGCGTGGTTCGTGCGCGGCCGCCTGAACGGGTTCGACGCGATCGTGTTCGAGCGGCCGCCGGAGCTGAGCCCCAACCTGCTGCGCGCGGCCGGCCTGACGAGCCGTGAAGCGGAGGTCCTGACGCGGGTCGAACGCGGCCTCAGCAACACGCTGATCGCACGCGAGCTGGCGGTCAGCGAGCGCACGGTCGCAAAGCACCTCGAGCACGCGTTCGCGAAGCTCGGTGTCTCAAACCGGACCGCTGCGCTCGCGCGGGTGCGCAGCCTCGGCTCCGAACGCGCGACGGTCTCGATGGTAGGCTCGGAGCCTGCTCGACGCATCGCGCAAACCCCCGTGCACCGTGGCGTTTCGCGAGCGGAACGGCATCCCCGCCGGAGTAGCTCAGTCGGTTAGAGCAGCGGAATCATAATCCGCGTGTCGGGGGTTCGAGTCCCTCCTCCGGCAT
>JBKQJQ010000430.1:0-2718 GCA_052147875.1 Solirubrobacteraceae bacterium
GCTCCGGGGTTCGGATCGCACGGTTGGTGTACGGACGGATTCTTGACAGGGTCGAGTCGCTCGGCTTTGACGTCCTGCGCCATCGCGTCCGCGTTCCTCCATGGCAGCTGGGTGCCGTGGCGATAGCCGCACTGTCGACCCCCGAGTGGCGCCGCAGCGATCAGCACAGCGCCGCCCGCGCGTAGCGATGATCGAGGCGGCCACCCGCGTCGGGCTGGGGTTCGAGTGACGGTCCGGGCGACCGCGCGGGGAGCAGAACGCGGCTCGCTCGACGGAACGAGTGCGGACGTGCTCATCTGCGGCGCCAGTTTCGCCGGCTTGGCGGTAGCGCGCGAGCTTGCGGGGTGCGGAGCCTCGGTGCTGCTCGTCGACCGCTACGAGCTCGGCGAGCGCGCGACCTCGGCCTGTGCGGCACCGACGCCGTGGCTGCACGCACTGGGGCTGAGCGACGCGATTCGCCAGGAGATCCCGCACATGCGCTTCACGACACCCTACGGCTCGGTGCGTTACCGCCTGCCATGGAGCTGGTCGGCGTTTGACTATCGCCACCTCTGTCAGCTGCTGTATGCGCAGAGCGACGCGCGCTTTGAGACCGCCAAGGTCGAGGAGCGCTTGCCGCACAACGGGTCGGAATCCGGGGAGACAATCTCGGTTCTCACCGACCGTGGCGTCCTGCGGGCACCGCTCGTGGTTGACGCTTTGGGTTGGCGACGTCTGCTCAGTCGGGACCCCAACCAGCCTCCCGACTCGCCGTTGTCCCGCGGTCTCGAGGTCCACCCGCATGGCGAGAGCGAGGACCTCGATGTGTGGATCGAGCGCTCGCTGGTGCGGCGGGGATACGGCTGGCGAGTGCCCGCCGGCGGCGAGGCTCGCGTTGGGGTGGCGTCCTACGCACCCCGCGATCACGTGCGCCGACCGACCGTTGAACTGACCCAACGTCTGAACCTCGATGCGGTCCGCTACCAAGGCAACTGGTTTCCTCACCGCCTGCGCCCCGCGACCGAGGACGCGATCTTCTTTGTCGGAGACTCGGCCGGTCACTGTTTCCCGCTCTCGGGCGAGGGGATCCGTACCGCGTTCTATTTCGGCATCGCCTGCGGTCGGGAGCTGACGGCCGTGCTCCAACAACACCGTCCGCGGGCCGAGGCCCTGGAGCGCTACGCGGCGTTCAGCGCCAAGCACGCCCGGGCTTTCGCGATCGCTGGACGACTGCAGCGGATGGTCCCTGCGCTGCCGCCGCGGGTGCTGATGTCCGGGCTTCGGCTGCTGGGACGTCAATGGCTGATTGACCGCAGCTTCGGGTGGTACCTCGACCAGGCGCACCCTTCTTACGCCGCGCTCCAGGACGGTGACCGCGCGCAGCTGGCTGAGAACGCCCGCCTGTGGCCCGCCGGGCGCGCGTAGGCAGTCCGCACCGATGAGATTTCGACCGTCCGCTGGCGATACTCCGCGCTGCCCGCCGCACCGCCCGCGCGTCGCCGAGCACGCCTGATTCCTGGCGGTCCGTTCTTGAGTCATGAGTCATGCGTCAATAGCGGCGCATGATGCGCCAGATCTGGCGTATAGTGATTTTTTCCGATGGTACGTCAGCGCAGCACGGATCTGTTTCCCACCGATCAGCCGATCCCGGCCAGTCAGATGATCGGGCGGGAGACCGACGTGCGCGAGATCGTGACGGGACTCGCTGCGGGCTCGAACGTGATCGTGGCCGGTCCGCGTCGCAGCGGCAAGACGAGCGTCTGTGACGCGGCGCTGGTTCGCCTGGCGCGACGCCGGTTCTACACGGTCAGCGTCGATCTGTTTCGGATCGCGAGCGCGGCTGAGCTCGCGGAGGCGCTGGTGGCTGCGACGATCGCCAACCGCTCGGCGCTGCGTCGCGTGATCCATCAAACCCGTAGAGCCGGCCGGCTTGTCGCCGATGCCGTGCAGACCTCGGCGGTTGTCAAATCGCAGGCGCAACTCGGCGAGGAGATCGAGATCGCGCTCAGTCCCGGGCTCGCGGCTCGCGACCCGGAGCGCTATCTGGACTATGCGCTCTCGTTACCGGGACGAATTGCTGAAGCTGACGGAGTCCAGGCGGTTGTGTTCTTCGATGAGTTTCAGGAGGTCGGGAGCCCGAACGAGCCGTACGGCGACAGCGACCGGCTGACCAAGCGGATGCGCGCGATCTTTCAGCGCACGACGAGCGTCAGCTACCTGTTCGCCGGCAGCCTCGAGCACCTGATGCGTGACCTGTTCACGCCGGCCGACCGGGCGCTGCATCAATTTGGTGGCTTCCACGACCTTCGTCCGATCGACGACGAGGCATGGTTCAAGGGGCTCGGCGAGCGGTTCGCTGCCGACGACTGCGAGGTCGAGCCCGATGCGCTCAGACGGATCATCGAGTACGGCGAGGGCCAACCGCGCAGCACGATGCTGATCGCCCAGAAGACTCATCTGACGACGATCGAGCTCGACACGCGGCTGGTCGACCTGGCGACCGTCGAGCAGGGGCTACTGGCGGCGATGGCTGCCGATCGCGTCGCACATGAGCAGATCCTCGAGCGAATCCGACGCGCCCACAAGCTCGGGCTGGTGATCGCCGAACGGATCGCGCGTGGACAACCCGTCTATCGCGGGCTCGCCCGAGGGGCGGTCAGGCGTGCGCTCGAGGCGCTCCGGGACGCGGGGATCATCGAGAGCCACGGCCGCGGCGAGTGGCGCCTATCCAACCCGCTG
>JBKQJQ010000431.1:0-2521 GCA_052147875.1 Solirubrobacteraceae bacterium
CGCGATCGCGCGCTACCTGCGCCAGGCGTCGATCGCTTTCTCCGATCGATACATGGAGCGTACGCTGGTCTCGAACGCCGAGATCGCGGTGATGCTGGTTCGGCTGTTCTGCGCCCGGTTCGATCCCGAGCTCCACGACCGCGCGCAGGCGGACGCGCTCGAGACCCAGATCGGCAACGCGGTCGACGCCGTCCAGAGCCTCGACGAGGACCGGATCCTGCGCTCGTTTTTGGCGGTGATCGTCGCGACGCTGCGAACCAACTACTACATGGCCGACGACGCCGGCCGGCCACTGCCATATCTGTCGTTCAAGCTCGACTCGACCAGGCTGACGCTGCTTCCGTTGCCGCGGCCGCGATACGAGATCTTCGTCTACTCGCCGCGGATCGAGGGGATCCACCTCCGGGGCGGCAAGGTCGCGCGAGGCGGCATTCGTTGGTCGGACCGGCGCGAGGACTTCAGGACCGAGGTCCTGGGCCTGATGAAGGCCCAGATGGTCAAGAACGCTCTGATCGTGCCGGTCGGCTCCAAGGGCGGATTCGTCGTCAAGCGCCCACCCGTCGACGGCGGCCGCGAGGCGCAACTACAGGAGGCGATCGCTTGCTACCGGACGTTTCTGCGCGGGCTGCTCGACCTGACCGACAACTACGTCGGCGACCGGGTGGCACAGCCCGACCGGGTCGTCCGCTACGACGAGGACGACCCATACCTGGTCGTGGCGGCCGACAAGGGGACCGCGAGCTTCTCGGACATCGCCAACGACGTCGCCGCCGACTACGGCTTCTGGCTCGGCGACGCCTTCGCGTCGGGCGGCTCCCATGGCTACGACCACAAGCAGATGGGGATCACCGCGCGCGGGGCATGGGAGTCGGTGAAGCGCCACTTTCGCGAGCTCGGGACCGACATCCAGAGCGAGGAGTTCACGGCCGTCGGGATCGGCGACATGTCCGGCGACGTGTTCGGCAACGGCATGCTGTGCTCGCGTCACACGCGGCTGCTGGCGGCGTTCAACCACCTGCACGTGTTCCTCGATCCCAACCCGGACGCGGCCGCGAGCTACGAGGAGCGCCGGCGATTGTTCGAGCTGCCCCGCTCGTCGTGGTCCGATTACAACCCCGAGCTGATCTCGCCCGGAGGTGGGGTGTTCGCGCGCAGCGCGAAATCGATCGCGCTAGCGCCTGAGGTTCGCGAAGCGCTCGGCATCGAGGCCGAGCGGCTGTCGCCCAACGACCTGATCCGCGAGCTACTCCGTGCCCCGGCCGACCTGCTGTTCAACGGCGGCATCGGCACCTACGTCAAGGCGACTGACGAGACCGCCGCCGACGCGGGGGACAAGGCGAACGACGCGGTACGGGTCGACGGAGAGACGCTGCGCTGCCGTGTCGTCGGCGAGGGAGGAAATCTAGGCTTCACCCAGCGCGGGCGGATCGAGTACGCGAGCCGCGGCGGCCCCGAGCACGAGGGAGGTCGGATCAACACGGACGCGATCGACAACGCGGCCGGCGTCAACTGCTCAGACCACGAGGTGAACATCAAGATCCTGCTCGGCAGTCTGACGGCGAGCGGCGAGATCACCGAGGACGAGCGCAACTCGCTGCTGGTCGAGATGACAGACGCCGTCGCCGACAAGGTTCTTTACGGCAGCTACACGCAGACGCAGGCGCTGAGCCTCGCGCGCATACAGGCAGTCTCGATGGCGGGGGTTCACGGGCGACTGATCAGATATCTCGAGCAGGAGGCCGGCCTGAACCGCGAGCTCGAGGACCTCCCGAGTGAGAAGGCGATGGCCGAGCGACGGTCCGAGCGTCGCGGCCTACTGGCGCCCGAGCTCGCGACGCTGCTCGCGTACTGCAAGATCTACCTGTTCGAGGAGCTGCTCGATTCGGATCTACCCGACGATCCGTATCTCGAGCACGACCTCGAGCGCTACTTCCCAGACCCGCTGCCGGAGCGTTACCGCGCGCAGATGCGCGGGCACCGCCTGCGGCGCGAGATCATCGCGACGGTCGTCGCCAGCCAGATCGTCGATCGCGCCGGCACGACGTTTGCGTTCCGACTCGCCGAGGAGACCGGAGCGGCGA
The DNA here is from genome assembly GCA_052147875.1 of Solirubrobacteraceae bacterium. Lineage (GTDB taxonomy): Bacteria > Actinomycetota > Thermoleophilia > Solirubrobacterales > Solirubrobacteraceae > Palsa-465. Next base: position 2,082 of record JBKQJQ010000431.1, read on the forward strand.
GCTCGCAGCTCGCGCGGGCCTACGCGGTCGCGCGCGAGGTGTTCGAGATGCGGTCGTTCTGGAGCGAGGTCGAGGGACTCGACAACAAGATCTACGCTGGCACCCAGCTCGACATGCTGATCGAGGGCCGGCGGCTGGTCGAGCGGGCGACCCGCTGGCTGGTGCGCGCCTATCCGCAGCCGATCGAGATCGAGGCGACCACCGCCCACTTCCTGCCGGGCGCGAGGATGCTCGCCGATGCTCTGCCGGGTGTGCTCGAGGGCCTTGACGCGGAGGCATTCGAGCATCGCCGACACGAGCTTGGCGAGGCGGGCGTGCCGGCCGCCCTCGCGCATCGGGTGGCGAGCATGCAATCGGTGCTGTACGTGTTCGACATCGTCGAGGACGGTTTGGTGACCGAGCGCTCGCAGCCCGAGGTGATGGCGACCTACTTCAAGCTC
>JBKQJQ010000432.1:0-4627 GCA_052147875.1 Solirubrobacteraceae bacterium
AGCACTCGGCGCGATGACCTTGACTGGTACCGGCCGGACGGAGCGCCGATGACCGGCGCCGACTGGGGTCAGTCGTTCGCGCGGGCGATCACCGCTGCGTTGAGCGGCGTCACCGGCGATCGGGCGCTGTCTGACGAGCCGTTCCTGCTGATGCTCAACGGGTGGTGGGAGCCGTTGGACTTCCACGTGCCCGAGCGGCTGCGCGAGCTCGACTGGCAGGTCGAGGTCGACACCACCACCCCGGACGTCACCGCGGTGCTCGTCGACTCGTCGGCGGCGATCACGCTGACGGGTCGCTCACTGCTCGTGCTGCGGTCCTCCTAGAGGCGCGGATCGTCCGGCGGCCGGTTCGGCGGCGGCTCTTGGCGCGGAGGTTGCTCTTGTGGCCGGCGGTCGCCGCTTCCCCGACCGAGCGAGAAAACGAGAAGCAGGACGAGCACGACCCCGAGCCCGATCAGCACCCAGGCCCACCAGGGGACGCTGCTGGATGATTTGTGCGCGGTCGACGTCGTCGGGGTCAGCTTGACGGTCGTCGTGTGGTTGACCGACGTGGTGTGCGAGACGGTCCTGGTTGAGGTTGAGGTGGCCGTCTGCGTCGAGGTCGTGGTCGAGGTGGTCGTCGAAGTGCTCGACGTGCCCGTCGAGGCGGCGAGGGCCGCGCCTGCGATCCCTGCCCCAAAGATGCCGACTGTCAGCGCCAGACTTACGACGACCGATCGCAGGCGCGAGCGCATCACGCTGGCGGTCCCGGGAGGGTCAGAAGTTCTACGAAGGAAATCACGAGCAACACTCCGGCCACGGAGATCAAACCGTATCGCGCCGCGGGGACAGGGAAGCGGCTACCGATCCCAACCAGGAACAGCACCGCGGCCAGCAACACGGTCAGCCGCACATATTTGTCGGCCGTACCGGAAGCCGACTCGCCCTCCGAGAACGACTCGTTTGCCTTCGCGTTGAGGACCGTTGCCGCTGCCTGCTGGGGGATCTTGTACTGCGGCATGTCGGACGGATCAGCCGGGGCGTGGGGGTTCTTCAGCGGATGGGTCGCCAGCCAGGCGAAGAACGCCGGCTTGTAGCCCGGTCGTAAACGCCGCTCGGTGAGCCGGAAGGCGCGCACGTTACCGGAGATATAGGCGGTCTCGACGGCGTTGAACGACACCGAGTCAAGCGTCATGATCTGGATCGCCTGGATCTCGTCGGCGCTGGCCTTCGAGCGTGCCGAGGAAGCCTTGGCCAGTGACAGCGACGAGTCCGTTCCCCACTTGGCGGCCGAGTAGCCCGACCAGGCGGCGATCAGCGCGACGATAGACAGCAGCACCGCCTCGACGATCGCGATCGCGCGATGCGCTCCGGCATGCTCGCCGTCCGCGTGCTCGGCGCCCGCGTGCTCGCCACCGGCATGCTCACCGGCGGTGTGCTCGTGATGCTCCGCGATCTCCTTGCCGACCTCGCTCGGCGATAGCCCCTCGGGCACTCAGTGCGCTCCTTCACGTACGGAAAGAGAGTCGAGAATCGCAGTCACGCGACGCCCCGCATCACCCCGAACAGGTGATTTCACCCGGTTCGGGTGATTTGGGACCACGACCGCGTTGGACACTTGGACCTGAACCTAAAGCGACTTGACAGGAGGAGCGATGGATGAAGTGAGAGGCGTCGGCCGCGCGATGTTCGCGGCCATTCTGCTGATGATCGGTGGCGTTCTGAACGTGATCTACGGGATCGGCGCGATCGGCAACGCGCATTTCTTCGTCCACAACACCCACTACGTGTTCGGCGACCTGAAGAGCTGGGGCTGGGTGACGCTGATCATCGGGATCATTGAGCTGATCGCGTCGTTCTCGTTGCTTCGTGGCGCCACCTTCGGCCGCTGGATCGCGATCATCGCCGGATCGTTGGCGGCGATCGATGCGCTGCTCGAGATCCCCGCGTATCCGCTCTGGTCGATCGCGATCTTCGCGCTCAGCCTGTGGATCATCCACGGGCTGTTCATGTACGGCGAGGACGTTCGCGCCTGATCTCAGACGACGTGGATCGGCACGCGCCCGGTGATCGTGGTGCCGTGTCCGGAGATCGAGTTGATCGCGAGCCGACCCCCAATCGCCTCAAGCCGGTCCCGCATGCCGGTGATCCCGCTCGTGCCCGCGGTGCGGGCGGGATCAAAGCCGGGGCCGTTGTCTGTCAGCAGAAACTGAAGCGCGTCGCCGTGCTCTGAGAGCAGCAGACCAGCGTTGCTGTCCGTGCCGCAATGCTTGGCCACGTTCTGCAGCGCCTCGACGCAGCAGAAGTAGACCGCGGTTTCGATCTCGGGCTCGAACCGGCGCTCGAGCTCGCAGTGGAGCGCGACCCGGACCGGCAGCTCGCGGATCACGGTTGCGAGTGCGTAGGACAGGCCAAGGTCGCGCAGCACCGATGGGTAGATCCCCTTCGCGAGGTTGCGGATGCTGTCGAGCGTGGAGTCGACGCGCGCGCCGGCATCGGCGAGCGCCGGCGCGATCGCCTCCGGCTCCTCGGTCGCCAGCTCCTGCAGGAGCTGGAGCTTGATCCGCAGAGCGATCAGCCCCTGCTGGGCGCCGTCGTGGAGGTCCTGCTCGATCCGGCGGCGCTCTTCGTCGGCGGCTGAGGCGACCCGCTTGCGCGACGCCTCGAGCTCCTTGATCGATGCCGATAGGTCGCTCTGGAGGCGCGCGTTGTCGAGCGCCAGGCCGACCGCAGAGCCGGCCGCCTCGAGCACGTCGTTGGACAGGAACGGATCGTGGATGACCGCCGCCACGGTGTCTCGATCACGGCTGAGCCTGGTGACCTTGCCTCTGAGCTGAGGCGCCGCGAGGTCGACCGGACGGCCGTCGATATCCACGTAACCCTGTGCGCGCGGGCGCCAGGTGAGCAGCCGTAGCGACGGGTCGTCGAACGCCCGCGACACCGTCTGCTGGAGCCCTCGCAGGTTCGATTGCCCGCCGAGCTCGCCGATCATGCGCTCGAGTGCGCTCATCGCGAACACGCTGCCGCGGACGAGCCCGAGCAGGATCGCGAACGGCATCATGCCGATGACCGCGGCGATGACCACCGCTGCCGGAGTCAACGCCGACGCGCCGGCATCGATCGCGCGGACCGCGACATAGAGTCCGTAGCCGAGCCCGGCGGCGGCGCACCAGGCCAGAAGCGGCGCCAGGCTGCGGCGCTGCAGGCGCGTCGAGGTCGCCCACCGGCGCGCGACCAGCGCCGCGACGAGTACCAGCGACAGGCCGGTGACGAACGCGAGCAAGATCGACAGGGTCATGCTTGGCCCGGAGCCGATGTCAATCAGGTAAAGCGGGTTGGGCGGGCATTGTGTACCGCTGCAACGCACGAACGGGCCGGCCACCGGATGTACGCGCGACAGCAGCAGGTTGGCAGCCAGCAGCACAAGCATCCCCGCGGTCGTCGTCCGCCACACAATCGAGGCGAGGCGATCCTCGATCCAGCCGCTCGGGTAGGCGAGGCATACGTAGGCTATGAACGCCACCGCGCCCGTGACCGCGATCCTTCCGACTGAGAACAGAATCGCGCTGTCGGCGCCGGCGAAGCCAGTTAGCGCTATTGAGCAGGCCAGCCCTGTCAGCACGGCCGGCATCCGCACGCCGGCGCCGCGCGCCAGCAACACGAGCGCGACCAGCACCAGGCCTAGACAGCAGACAGCGCGCAGCGTCAAAAACAGCGCCGGGTGGTCGACGATCGAGCCAGTGGCTCCGATCACCGTCGTCGCTGCCGTGAGCACCACCGCAACCGCGCAGCCCGCGCCCACCAGCAGTCCGGGCCGTCGCATCGCTCGGGACCGGATCAGCGTCGCGCGGGCACCCGCCGCGCGCAGCAGGTCGGGTGGCTTGGAGGTGCGCGCCGCCACCTGCGCGGCCCGGTGGCTGCCGATCAGGTGGCCCGACCCAGACTCGCTGTCGGCCAATCCAGCCATGTCGAATTCGTATCGCCCACCTTCCGCCAACCCCGGTCCTCCAAGTGTTCAGGCATCGAGCGCGCCCTACCCTTGTTTGATTCTAACCTTCGTCAGACGGCGGCGAAGTGCAGTTCTCGTTACCGGAGCGGGCGGGCGATTCGCTCAGGCCACGGCCACCAGGTGGCTTGCGCGCAACACGCAAGCCACCAGGTGGGTTGCGTGTTGCGCGGCGCGCCGTAGAGCGCAACCGGTCCCGCTGCTCCGCGGCACGATTTGGCCTGATCCCGCGATAACCGGCCTCGAGCGCGGTCCCTCGCTCGCGTCCTGGCTGGCCAAAAGTCGGCAGAATCTCTCGCCAAAGGTGGAGGGCGTCCTTGGAACCGGACACAAGTCAATTGGAGTGGCCCAGCGAGCTCGATGCGCTGGCGGCCGCGCCCGAGCATCACCGGCTGCTGTTCGAGAACGACACGGTGCGCGTGATCGAGACGCTGATTGCGGCCGGCGATACGACGCCCGTGCGCACGCACCGCTGGCCGAGCGTCGGCTACGTCGTCGGCGGCACGGACATCGTCCGGCGCGACGGCGATGGAAACCTCCTGCTCGACACGCGAGTCTCCGGAGACCCGCCGCGGACTTCTGACACACGATGGGCTGAACCTTTCCCGCCGCACTCGGTCGAGAACGTCGGCGACCGGGAGC
>JBKQJQ010000433.1:0-5150 GCA_052147875.1 Solirubrobacteraceae bacterium
TGCCCGCGCGGCTAGAACTGCCAAGCCGTCCGCAGGCGAACGCCCATCGCCGTGAGCAGCGCCGAGCCGCGCAGGGGAGGATGTTCACCAGGCTGGCGAAGATCAGAGCGACACTGACCGTCGACGCCTGCCCCGAATGTGCCGGTTCCCGAGTCGCCGGTGACGAGATCTGTGTCGCATGCGATGGCTCGGGATCGGCCCTGATGGCTGCCGCGCTACGTGATCGACAAATGCGCGAGCTTGCCGCCTCGGTCGCGCCGGCGGTCGAGCGACCACGAGGTCGGCCTCGGAAGGCGACGCAACGTCGACGGCCAGCCGTTCCCGCTCACGTTGACGACGAGATCACCGAGGCCGTCGTCCGCTACGTCGTCGAGCGCCCTGATGCGTAGCCCCCGCGTCCAAGTCGAGGAGCTCGACGCCGAGCAGCTCGCCGATCGCCTCGCCGAGCTCCAGCCCCAGCTCGAGCACGCCGAACGCGACCAGGACGTCGCGCGCGCCCTACGGCTCCGGGTCGCGGCCGAGGACCTGTTCGCCGAGCTCGCCCGCAGACGAAACGGGTCGCCGGCGTAGCGCTCTCGCCGGCGCAAACGGGTCGCCGGCGTCCTGGTTCGCAAGCGGGAACCGGTCGCCGGCGGACCGCCTCCGGGCGATCGTCAATTGGCATTCGAGACGTCTCGTCTGCCACAAAACGTTCGCATCGCCCGCAAATCAGGGTAATTTCAGCGAGCTCGCCTGGAGCGCCGGAGTTGGCTAATCGCCAGTAACCACGGGGGTTTTGGCGCCCTCCGAGGCGATCTCCCGACCTGCTTCACACGCGAGAGGTCGCTGGTTCGAGCCCAGCCGTGCCCATCAGGTTGTGCATGGATTCCTCGCTGTCGAACTGCCTGCGCTCCCTCGAATCGCCTGCGTGGCCCAGTCCGGTCTTCGACGGCCCGACGAACAATTGGTCCACCCGCAGACGTATCGGGTCATCCGCGGGCGACCGGCGAGGAGCCTCGTCTGGAGGCACTGCGCCGCCTCGTCATCCGTTGCGGGTGATGACAGGCGCCCAATTGCGCAGCTAGCGTGGGAATCGTTGGTGATTCTCGATCGAACGATTCGGGGGCCCCAACGTGGTGACTGGCCAACTAGCGGACCAGCCGGTCGTCCACGAGCAGCGGCACATCGTCGGCAACGACGACTGTGAAAGAGCCCGCGGCGCCCAGCGCAGATCCGTTCAGAAAGGTGAAGGAAGGTTCAGATGACCGACACGCAGATGATCGAAGAGCTCGAAGCCGAGCAGTCCATGTTTGTACAGACCGCGCGCGGCATGTCGAGTGACGGTACGACCCTCATATTGAACGAGGTAACGCCATCAACGCTCTACTTCTCCGACCGGCCCAAGCGGATCGTTGGACATATGTCAACCACTGACTTCGTGGACCTGTGGGGTGAAGGGGACAACAGCTTCGAGGAAGATCCGCCCAACGCGGTGCTCGCGTTCCTCGAGCCTGGCGACGAGGCGCCCGACGATGCGGTTGTCGTGATCAAGCAACCGCGTCTGGACAACGGCCATCTCTCCTACTCGATCGAGACTCTGGAGGGCACGGTCCCCCCGCAGACCGGACCCGTCACGCTGTTCATCGACCCGTTTGGGCGGCCGCTTTCGCCCGTGTCCGTGTGCGGAGTGCGGCGGCGCGAGCGCCGACGCGACCGGCGACGGTTCTAAGCCCTCGGGGCGCAACGCAGGCGCTGCGGAGTGCAACCTCGCGGTCGCCGAGTCACTTGACGCTGGGTGACCGGGGAGGGCCGCCTTCCCCGATGCCCGCAGCGGGGAGGCGATCAAGGCGCTTCGAACAAAGGTCTCGTGATTGTTCGCGTGCGGCAACAGCAGCCTCCTGGTGCCGCGCGGAGCGCCCGGGCGAGTGTGAGGCGGGTCGCGAGCGAGCCTTGCTGAACTCCCTGCCTCCGGCGGTTAGCAGCAGCGGCGCTGGCGCTGCTCGTGGGCGTCAGCCCCCGAGCGCGCGGCCGGCTCGTGATGGGTCGTGGAAGAACTGCGCCAATACCCCCGTCTTGAAGCTCTCCGGACTGACCGTGACGCTGCCGGAGAACGGGTAGCTGAGGTCGACGAGGACGACCAGCGAGACCGCTACCACGACCGCAATCGCCGCCGGCCCAAGCGCGTGAAACCAGAAATTCGGCGATCCGACGAACAGCGCGTAGGCGACGATCACCAGGGTGCTGAATAGCAGCAGAATCATGATCACGACCGGAATTCCGCCGGCGGCCGATTCGATCCGATCCTGGCGGGCAGCGAGCGTGTTGTCCAGCTGCGATACCGCGTCGTTATAGAACGCGGTTTCCTGCGCGGATCTCGGGTCGACCGTCCGCAATGCCGCGTAGATGTCGTCGAGTCCGACCACGGCGTGCTGGCTCGTCTTGCCTTGTTGCATCAGCGGCCATGAGTCGTAGACCACTGCTCGAACATAGGATCCAACGGCCCGCCGCACGTTGTCAGCGCCCGGTTCCGGGAACGCCGCGCTGTCTCGCACGACCGAGGAGAGCGACTCAGTCTCTCGGCTTACGTTGGTGCCCGCGCTGAGGTAGTTCTGGTAGGCGATGATGATCACGAAGGCCAGGAGCAGACCGAACAGGGCCGCGACGACGCCGAGCATCGGCGCAGAGATCTCGGCGTGGTATCCCTCGCGGGTCGCCGGCACAAGCCGCCGGACGACCACGACACACGGCAGCACGAAACCGACAGCGACGGCCGCGGCGGCGATCAGCAGCCACGCCGTCGGGACGCTGTTGACGATCGCCCTCACCGCGATCGCTCCCTAGCCACCCGGTTGGCAGACATGATGTCCCGACACCGCGGCTCGGCACTCGTCTTGACGCTCAGCGACTCTGACAACACTGTCCCCTCAAGGGCCCACGATTCTGCGATGCCCGTCGACGGAGGCGCAGGACAGTCTCGGGGCGGTCGTGGGTCTCGGTCAGCCGCCCATGCCCGTCTGTGCCTCGGCGAGGGCGGCCTTGAGCTGTTTGGCCCCGCCGCCGTCCACCTGCGCGACCGACTTGCGCACGGCGCTGGCGAGCGTCGTGTTGACAGTGTCGGTCTTGGCGCGATCGTAGATCGCGACGATGCCGGCCGAGCCCGGTGGTAGCGCGGCGCCCATTTTCTCCTCCAGGCCGCTCTCGACCCGGTGTTTGGCGAATTTGCCTGCCACGCCGCCGACCGCACCGCCGACGACCGTCGCTGCGAGCAAGGGCGGCGCGAACAGCCCCACGACCAGGCCGACACCGCCGCCGACCTCCAGGCCTTTGCGCCCAAGATGGTCGCCGGTCTCCTTGATCGCGGTGGTTCCATCGGCGTCGACGGTCACGAGCACGACGCCCTCCACTTTGAGCTGGTCGTCTTCGACGAGCTTCACCAGCGCGTCGAAGTCCTGTTGAGCCAGGTCGGGGATCAGGTACGCCGCGATGACGACGTCGAACTCTGTGTCGCTCATGATTCTCGCTTTCGCCGCTGGTGCTTAGGCCCTGATGCCGCGGACGGTGTCCGCCTGCGAGGCGTGCTCGTGAAGGGCATGCTCGTCCTTGTCGTCCAGATGTGGGGCGACATCGAACACGACCTTCTTAACCGTGCCTGTGAACGCGAACGGTGCCCTCTCGGCGTAGCTTCTGTCGACGACCAGGCCGTTGTCGCGACCGATGTCCATGCCGGCGTAGCCGCTGAAGCCGAACGGGACGGTGTGATCCAGCCGCCCGCCGCCGACCCGCTCGCCGTTGACGAACAGCGTGACCTCACCAGGGGTGGCGGGCTTGGGCTCGTCGGCTGCGAACACCATCTCGACGTTCACATCTCCGGTGGGCAACTCGTTCTCGGACTCCTGGTGGTACTCGAACACCCCCAGGAACGCATAGGTGTGCTTCAGCTTTCCGTCCTGGACGAACAGCGAGAACCCTCCGAGATGGCTCGCATCGGCGACGATCACCCCTTCGGCGCCACCGGCGGGGATGTGGAGGTCCGCGCTGATCGTGTAGGAGTGGTTGTAAACCCGCGGCACCGCACCGGGGGCTACGTTCTGGACATCCCCGTGGTAGGTAACGCTTGATTGTGAACCGAGCGGCGGCAGGATCCCGAAGAACGGGGAGAACCCCGCGAGCAGCGGCTTCACGTTGTACCTCTCGGCCTCTTCCCAGAAGAGGTCCCGGAGCTCTTTCACTTTCTCCGGGTGGCTGGCTGAGAGGTCGGTCGCCTGCGAGAAGTCATCGGGCAGGTAATACAGCTCAACCGGATCCTCGTCCGGTTTCCAGACACCGGGCGCGAACTTCTTTAGCAGCTCGGGGTCCAGCCGCCACGGAATCCGAGGCATCCTCATCGACAGCCACCAGCCATCCTTGTACATCGCCCGGTTACCGAAGTTCTCAAAATATTGCTGCGTGTGGCGCTCGGACGCGTCCGCGTCCTCAAGCGAGTCGGCGAAGCTCACGCCGGTCATTGGCTGCTGCCTAACTCCATCGACATGAGTTGGCTGCGGGATCCCGACCATGTCGAGGATTAGCGGGCCGATGTCGGTGACATGCGTGAACTGCGAGCGCACACCTCCGCTGTCGGTGATCCGCGGCGGGCAACGGACGACCAGCGGGTTGCGCGTGCCTCCGAGATGCGACGCGACCTGCTTTCCCCACTGGAACGGCGTGTTCCCCGCCCACGCCCACGCGGTGGAGTAGTGGGGGTACATCATCTCCGTGCTCCAGGCCTCCAGCCCTCCCCACTTCAACGCGAGCTGCATCTGCTCTTCGTTAGTCAGCGGCAGGCCGTTGACCATCGTTCCCTCGTTGAACGTGCCCGTTGGAGTGCCCTCCAGACTGGCGCCGTTATCCCCCCAAATCCAGATCACGATCGTGTCATCGAGCTCGCCCATCGCCTCGATTGCCTCCAGCAGCCGCCCGACGTGATGATCGGCGTTCTCCGAGTACCCCGCATACACCTCCATCTGGCGCGCGAACAGCCGCTTGCTGTTCTCATCCAGCGAATCCCATGCCGGCATCAACTCATCACGCGGCGTGAGGATCGCGTCGGCCGGGACCACACCCAGTCTCTTCTGACGCTCGAAGGTCTCCTCGCGAAGCTTGTCCCAGCCCTGATCAAACCGCCCCTTGTA
>JBKQJQ010000434.1:0-2690 GCA_052147875.1 Solirubrobacteraceae bacterium
GAGCGATGATGTCTTGTAGCTCGCTTCCGATCCGCGCACGCTCCGCGACGATCACGGCCGACTCCCGCGCGTCCTGTTCGGCGGCGTTCGCAGCGAGCTCGCGGAACGCCGTGGCGCGATGGCCGTGCCCGCGCACAAGACGGCCAACGAACCAGGCCGGAACGACCAGCGCGCTCACGTAGAAAAGCGCCCCCGCTATTGGGCCGACTCCGGTCGGCGCGCCCCCGACGCCCGGCAGGAGGCTCCATGCCGCGAGCGGCGCGAGCCCGAGCATCATGACGACGATGCTGCGCCGGCCCTCGACCCAGGCACCTGCTGAGTAGGCGAGCACCAGCACTGGCACGACGTCGCCGTTGAGGCTCATCAGCAGCTCGCTGCCGAACGGTTTCGAGATCGCGGCGACGAACGCGCAGATGGGCAGGGCGAAACTCGGCCACCGGCGCCGGATGGCGATCGGCGCGGCGAAAAACACCGATGCCGCTGCCGTCACTGGCCGGTGCGCATCCGAGACCCCGTCACCGAGCCAGCACTGAAGCTCGAGCCCGATTATCACCACGACGGCGAAGACCGCGTCGATGACGCCGCGGTCGAAACTGGTGAATCGGTCGCGGAGAGCTCTCACCGCCGGGATTCCTCGGCAAGCGGCAGACTGGCGCGCACGCTGAAACCCCCGCTCGCGACGGCGCCCGAGTGGAGGCTCCCGCCGTGCAGCGCCACGCGTTCCCGCATCCCGGCGATCCCGTGCCCGCCCGAGGCGCCGTTGACAGCCCCTTCCCCGCCGCCATCATCGGATATCTCGAGCTCGAGGGCGTGTCGCCCCCAGCTGACGTTGACCTCGGCGCGGGCGGGCGCTGCGTGCTTGATCGCGTTCGTCAGCGCTTCCTGCACGATCCGGTAGGCACACAGATCTAGCGCCGGGGAGACCGCTGCGGGCTCGCCATCGACGCGCAGCTCTGTCGCGAGGCCGGAGGCGCGGGCACGCGACAGCAGATCCTGGATATCCGCGAGCCCGGGCTGCGGCGCCAGCGCCCGTGGATCCCTGTCACCGTCGAGGACGCCGAGCAGCCGGCGCATCTCTGCCAGGGCGTCGCGGCCGGCGCGCTCGACACGTCGTAGCGAAGCCTCCGCGCGCTCTGGATCGGAAGGCATCACAAGGCGGGCCCCGCCGGCCTGGATCACCATCACCGACACGCTGTGGGCGATCACGTCGTGCAGCTCACGCGCGATCCGTGTCCGCTCATCGTAGGCGGCCGTGCGAGCTCTCAATTCCCTTTCCGCGTCGAGCCGCTCAGCCTGCTCACGATATGCCCGTTCGCGAGTGGCACGGGCGCGCACCATGCGGCCAAGCGCGTACGGCAACAGCAGCCCGAGGATCACGGTCTCGGGCAGATTCGAAGCCTGGTGCCCGCCGGCAATCAGCGCGCTGATCGAAATGACCACGACCGCGACCCCCAGCGCCCAGACCGAACGTCGCTCGGCCGCGAACGCGCCGAGCCCATAGAACAGCAGGGTGACCGGCACCACCACGAGCCCGCCTTGCACGCGTTGACCGCCGATCACCGCACCTACCGTCCAAGCGGCGGGCACGACGAGAGCGCTCGCCACCGGCCAGCGGCGGCGGACCGCGACTGCCACCGACAACAGCACGCCCAACAGCGCGAGCGGCACTCGACCTTGCGCCGGCGAGCCCAGCCACGCGGCTAGCTCGAACGCGATCAGCACCGACACGCCGATCAGTTGATCGACGCGCATCCGATCGATGCCGCGCAATCCAGCGAACACCCTTCGCGCCCGGAACGGCATTGCAAGAACCTACCGCCGGCGAGGGTCCGTGGCGTCCTCCGTCCGAACGATCAGCCCTCCTGCGCGAGAACGAGACGTCCATCGTCGCGGTACCCCAAACGGTCAGCTGAGTTCATCCGCCGGTCGACGCACGATCGCTCGCCAGGCCGACGACACGGGATCCGGCTCGCCGTACGTTGTCGGCCGGCAATCAGCCGTCTTTCCAGAAAGGGACAACAATGCTCAAGCGCTGGATCCTGATGACGTTGGCCGGTGGCACTGCCGTCGCAGCCCTCGCAGCCACCTCCGCCGGCGCGTCCAACGGCGTCATCCACCTCTACGAGACGTCCAACCGCGGTCCAAGGGCGCCGGGGACCGTCGTGATCGCAGGCGCCATCAACGATGGCGGCATCGGCTATGCCACCGGCAACGCCACCGGTCCGGGCGCGATCAAGCTCTCAAAGGGATCGATCAAAGATGCCCCGAGTTCGACGTTCATCTCCCGCGAGGAGGACCTCTTCGGCACCGCGGTCAAGCCCCCGGGATGCGCGTTGGAAGGCACGATCACCGGGCCCGTGAAGATCATCGGCGGGACCGGAGCCTACGCCGGAATCACCGGCACCGTCAACGCGACTTACACCGTCGCGGCCGTACTCCCGGAGCGGAGCAACGGCACCTGCAACCAAACCCACAAGGTGCGGCCAATCGGGGTCGCGATCTTCGTCAGAGCATCCGGAAACGTGTCGTTCAGGTAGACACGCTCACATCAACTCAAAGAGGAAACCTCAAATGTCAGCTCGGTCGAATCGTCCCTTCATCAGCCGCCGGACCTGGACCCGTCTTACCCTCGCCACCGCTGCGATCTGGGTGATCGCTGAAGTCCAGCACTCCGGGGGATCGCTGCGCAC
>JBKQJQ010000435.1:0-8637 GCA_052147875.1 Solirubrobacteraceae bacterium
CCGCCGGAGATGCCGCCAACCGCGAACGCGCCGACCACGACGGTGAACCCGATCGCGAGCCCGTAGAACGAGTTTCCTTCGGTCCCCTTCGCCGTCGCGACGTTCAGCACGACCCACGCGAGCGCGAACGTGAACAGGAACTCGGCGATCAGCATCCTGCCCGCGCCAGCGACAGTCGCTGCTGCCTCATGACCACCGACTACCCGGACCGAGAGGCCAGCCAAGATGGCCGCGACGAATTGCGTGATCACATAGGCGCCGTACTCGCGGCTAGTCATCCTTCCCCTGAGGAACACTGCTGTGCTCACGGCAGGGTTGAAATGGCCGCCGGAGATGTGGCCACCGGCGAAGACCATCACCATCAGCGCCGATCCAATTGCGAGCGGCGCCAGCGCGCCAGCGCCCGCCTTGTTCGTCGCCATCCCGACGGTAAACATGAACATAAACATCCCGATGAACTCGACGACGAGCTTGCGATCAAGCGGATAGCTCACTGCTGCCCCTCCGAGATGAGGCGGTCACAGAATTCGCTCCTTTTCGACCCCTACGAGGATCGACCTCCCGGAATGTCACTTCTGTACAACATGTGCGGCAAGGATCGTCGTGCGGAGGGCGCGTGCAGAGTCGGAACGGGACGCCCCCGCCTGCTGCGACGGGCTAATAGCGGTAGCGCGCTGGTCTGGTCCTGCAGGGCATATTCCTGAACACTGTCCACCGCGGTCTGCTGCCGCTGCCGCTGCGTCAATCCGAAACCCGTGCTGGTTCCGCGGATCAGCAAGGATCTGATTGAGCGCGTCGATGTCGCCCCAAGCAAACCGGCAGTGAGGAAGACCGTTCCGACCCCTGACGCGATCGTTATCGACGCGTCCGCCGCGGAACGGGCTTGCGGGCTTTCGCCGGTGACGCCAAACGCGCGCGGTGATGGCGATCCTGGACCGATCGCGATGAGTTACGCCGGCCTGTGCGGTCGTAACGGATGAAAACTGATGCTCGATTCGCCAAGAGGAGTGTTCGATGTCCGCTGTTGTTGCCGACATGTCCGTATCGCTTGATGGATTTGTGGCCGATCCGGCCGGAGGGGTCGATCGACTGTTCGCGTGGTACGGCAAGCCGCAGCCAGCCGCGCAGCCGGTCGAGCCGTCCGGCGAAGCTGCCGCATTCGGGCTGCGGGTGATCGTCTACGGACGGAGAACCTTTGATCAAGCCAATGGCTGGGGTGGTCAGCATCCGACGGGGGCGCCGGTGATCGTCGTCACCCGCGAGGTTCCGGCCGGTTGGCCTCGCGAGGGTTCGACCGTGTCGTTTGTGACCAACGGAATCGAGAGCGCGATGAAGGATGCTGAGGCGATCGCCGGAGACGGGGTGATTGCGCTCGGCAGCCCGAGCATCATTCAGCAGTGCCTCAACCTCGGGATCGTGGACCGGATCCAAGTCAAGGTGGTCCCGGTGCTCCTGGGAGGCGGGACGCGCCTGTTCGGCGATCTCGCCGGCGGTCCGGTCGAGCTCGAGAATCCGACGGTGGTCGAGGGCAACGGCGTCACCCACCTGCACTACGGGGTGCCCGAGCGACCGAAGGTGAGCTAGGTGCAGCGGTGCGGCCGGAGCGGTCATGTATCCGTATGCGTCGGCGCCGCGCCCGCGACGGCTCCCCTGCTGGCCGCGCGTAGGAGGGAGCTAGCTGGCGATGTCGAGCGCTTGGCCGCTGGGCTGGCACCGACCGCGACTCGGCGCCCGGCGGCCCAGCCCCGCGCGCCCGCGGGCCCGCCCGCGGGCCGGTTCGCAGCGTGGTCCCATTGCGCCGTAAATCTGTCCCATACCCCCCGTCTGTCGGGTCTTAGACGCGATCGGGTTGGCTCCGCGCGGCCGGTAGCGGAGCTTTCATGTAGTGATATCCGCGCTAGAGGTGCACCCTGCACCGAAACCAGAGTTCTCACCCCCGGCGCGCAGGGGAGTTGTGGCGGCCTCGGTCGGCGTCAGCCTGCCCGCGCAGGTCGTCTCGAGTGCCGAGGTGGGCGCCCGCCTCGGGGTCGAGGACGACTGGATCGTGCGCCGCACCGGCATCCACTCCCGGAGGATCGCTGATCCGACCGAGCGCCTCGATGACCATGCCGCCATCGCTGCGCGCCAGGCACTCGCGCGCGCCGGCGTCGACCCGCTCGACGTCGATCTGGTGATCGTCGCGACCACGACGTCCGACGAGCTGATGCCGGCCGCGGCGCCGCTGGTCGCGCACCGGATCGGCGCCACGCGCGCCGGTGCGTTCGACGTTGGCTCCGCGTGCACCGGCTTCCTATCGGCGCTCGCGGTCGCGACCGCGCAGATCGAAGCCGGCCGGGCCCGCGTCGCGCTGGCGGTCGGCGCCGATCTGATGTCGCGGATCACTGATCCGACTGACCGCGCGACCGCGGCCGTGTTCGCCGACGGCGCCGGCGCCGTCGTTCTGGAGGAGAACCCGATGACCGGCCGGATCGGACCGATCGTGCTCGGTTCCGACGGGGCCGGCGCCGACCACATCACGGTCAAGCGCTCGGACGGCGTGATCCGGATGCGCGGCCACGAGACGTTTCGCGAGGCGGTTGCGCGGTTGACGCTGGCGACGCTCCAGGCCGCCAAGGCCGCCGACGTCAAGCTCGACGACATCGACCTGTTCGTCTACCACCAGGCCAACGGACGGATCCTGTCGGCCGTTGGCGAGCGGCTAGGGCTGCCCGACGGCCGGGTCGTGGACTGCATCGCCGAGTACGGCAACACGTCCGCCGCGACGCTGCCGCTGGCGCTCGCGTTCAGCGAGCGCGAGGGCCTGCTGGAGCCCGGCGACCGTGTGCTGCTGGGGGCGTTCGGCGCCGGCTTCACCTGGGGCGCGACCGTGATCGAGTGGGGCCGGCCATGACGCTTGCGCTCGTCCAGCGGGAGCAGACGCGCTCGACGCCGCTCGACCGGCTCGAGCTACTGTGCGATCCCGGCTCGCTGCAGCTGATCCGCTCCGACGTAACCTCGCTGGCGATGGGGGACCGTGCGCGGGCCGGCGACGGCGTTCTCGGCGGCTCCGGCCTGATCGACGGTCGCCCGGTGTTCTGCTATGCGCAGGACAGCTCGTACGCCGGCGGCTCTCTGGGCGAGGCTCACGCCGGCACGATCGCGCGCGTGCTCGAGCTCGCCGACCGCGGCCGTGCGCCGGTCGTCGGCTTTGTGTCCTCGGGCGGGGCGCGGATGCAGGAGGGGATCGCGGCGCTGGGTGGTTACGGGCGGATCTTCCACCGGATCGTGAAGCTGTCGGGGCGCGTGCCCCAGATCTCGGTCGTCAGCGGCCTGTCGGCGGGCGGCGGCGCGTACTCGCCGGCGCTGACCGACTGGACGATCATGACCCAGGAGTCGAGCATGTTCCTGACCGGCCCCGCCGTCGTTCGCGAGGCGCTGGGGGAGGACGTGGACGCCGGGCAGCTTGGTGGCACGCGCGTGCACGAGCGCAATGGGGTCTGCCACTTCGTGGCCGACGACGACGTTGACGCAGCGCGCATCTCGCGCGAGCTGCTCTCGTACCTGCCAAGCCACCGCGACCTGCCGGTGCCGCGCGCGATTCCGAGCCCGGCCGGCGCCCACGACCCGAGCGCCGTCGTGCCCGACGAGGCGCGCAAGGTCTACGACGTCCGCGACGTGATCCGCGCGCTCGTCGACGACGGCGAGCTGCTGGAGATCTCGCCCCACTGGGCACGCAATCTTGTGACAGCTATGGCGCGAATCGACGGCCGGACCGTCGGCGTGATCGCCAACCAGCCCCACCACCTCGGCGGCGTCCTCGACGCGGCCAGTTCGGAGAAGGGGGCGCGCTTTGTCAACAAGTGCAACTCGTTTGGGATCCCATTGCTGGTGCTGGTCGACACGCCAGGCTTCATGCCGGGTACCAAGCAGGAGTCGGCCGGCGTGATCCGTCACGGCGCGACGCTTGTGCACGCGTTCTCGGACGCGACCGTCCCGCGCGTGACGCTGATCCTGCGCAAGGCCTTTGGTGGAGCATTCATCACGATGAATTCGAAGGACATCGGCGCCGACTACGTGTTCGCGTGGCCCAGTGCTGAGATCGGCGTGATGGGCGCCAAGCCGGCCGTCGGCGTGATCCACCGCCGGGAGCTGGCAGCGGCCGACGACCCGGAGGCCGAGCGCGACCGGCTCGCACGCCACTACGCACACCACCAGCTGCGCCCCCAGGTTGCCGCCAGCACCGGCTACATCGACGAGCTGATCAGCCCGCACGAGACGCGGACGCGCCTCATGTGGGCATTCGAATCGCTGGGCGGCGCGTCGTGAACGCTCGCAACGGCGATGTGCTGCTGACGGGAACCACCGGGTTCGTCGGCATGGAGCTGCTGGCGCGCTACCTCGACCGCTCGGAGCGCCAAATCGTGACGTTCGTCCGGGCGGGCGATGACGCGGCCGCGACGGCGCGGACGGACGCGGTGCTCGCGAACATCTACGGCTCGCGCGCCGGGCGCTACACAGGCCGCGTGGAGGCGTTCGCAGCGGACCTGACGGCGCCCGGTCTCGGGCTCGCCCCCCAGCTCCGCGACCGCCTCGCGTGCCGCGTTTCGACGATCGTCCACAGCGCGGCGTCGGTCTCGTTCGCGATGCCGCTGACCGAGGCGCGAGCGATCAACCTCGAGGGCACGCGCCGGATGCTCGAGTTCGCCGAGGCCGCACGCGAATGTGGCGGTCTGCGCCGCTACGCCCAGGTGTCGACCGCGTACGTGGCCGGCAACCACAGCGGGCGGTTTGCCGAATGCGACCTCGACGTCGGCCAGACGTTCAACAACTCGTATGAGCAGTCGAAGTTCGAAGCCGAACAGCTGGTCCGCTCGCACACCGAGCTGCCGTCGACGATCCTGCGCCCCAGCATCGTCGTCGGCGACCGCAGCAGCGGGTGGACGTCTGCGTTCAACGTCCTCTACTGGCCGCTGCGCGCGTTCGCGCGCGGGCTGTTCACGGAGGTGCCCGCGATCCCGTCGGCGCCCGTCGACGTCGTCTCGGTCGACTACGTCGCCGACGCGATCCATGCGCTCGCCGAGGCCGAGGGTGGCGCCGGCGAGACCTATCACCTGACCGCCGGGCCGGACGCGAGCACGATCGCCGAGATCGCCCAGCTCGCGAGCCGCTACTTCCGCCGGCCGATGCCGCGGGTCGTCCCACCGGCGGAGTTCTCGACGGTCAATTGCAGCGCCGCCGAGGCGTCGGCGCTCAACGCGGGGCGCGAGTACTTCCCCTACTTCGCGACGCCGACCGTGTTCGACCAGCAGGAGACCGCGGCGCGCCTGGCGCCGCTGGGGATCAGCGCCTCGCCGCTGGGTGACTACATGGAGCGACTGCTCGACTTCGCGACCCGCAGCCGCTGGGGCAAGCGTCCGATCGCGCGGGTCGACGCCCAGCTTCCGATCGCGCGCATCGACGCGCAGGTGGCTTGATCGCAGTGCTCGCCGAGCTCGCCGACATCGCCCACTTCCGCCCCGATGACCCTGACGAGCTCGTCACCGCCTCGCTTGCCTGCCCGGTCTGTCTGCGCAGCGAAGACGTTGAGTGGGAGGGTGCGCTGCGGGGATACGATCCGTCGGTCCAATGCTGGTGTCCGACGTGCGATCAGCGGTGGCGGGTCTACCTGATGCCCGATCAGGCGCTTCGGCTCGGGCTGATGGATCAGCTGCACTCCTAGACGCGAGCCGCGTGTGAGCTCGTGGGCGTCGATGGACGCGCAGGCGAGCGTCGGCATCGACGCGGTCGAATTGTTCGTCGAGGTTCTCTCGCAGGCCGAGCCGGGCACGGAGAGCTCGGACTCGTTCTACGACCGCCTCTGCGACGCGGTCTGCCAGCTGGCGCGGATGCGCCGCGCGATCATCTTCGGCTACGACAGCACGCTGCGCCGTGTCCGCGCCGTCGGCGCGCACGGGATGGACGTGGCGCAGTTCGCGAGCGCGCACGTGACCGTCGAGTCGGCACCGATCGCAGCCCAGGCGCTGCGCGAGGATAAGGTGATCGAGGTCGAGGGCGACATGAGCGGCGAGGTCCCCGACGAGTACTCGGCGCTGTTCCCGGAGCCGGTGCGGCTCGTGTGCGCGCCGATGACCGCAGGCGGCCGCGCGATCGGTGTGATCCTCGCCGACCGCCTGATGTCGAGCCCGCCGCTCGATGATGCGGACCGGGGGCTGCTGTGGACGCTCGGCAAGGCCGCGGCGCTCGCATCGGTCGCGCGGATCTTCTCGGCCCAGTACGAGACTGCCCGACAGCTAGAGCACCGCATCGATCTCGCGCGGGAGATCCACGAGGGCGTGATCCAGCGGCTGTTCGGTGTCTCGATGGCACTCGACGGAGACGGCGAGCTCCCGGCGGCTGCGCGCGAGCGCTGCGCGAGCGAGACGCAGGCTGCCCTGAGCGAGTTGCGCGCGGCGCTCCAGCGGCCGCTCGGTCGGGCGCCGCGGGCGACCCAGACGACGCTGACCGCCGAGGTCGAGCGGCTGTCACACGCGCACCCCGAACTGGGGCTGGCGCTCGAGGCGCAGGCGGAGGTTCCCGAGAGCCTCGAGCCGCTGGCGCAGTCGGTCCTGCGCGAGGCGGTCCGCAACGCCGGCAAGCATGCCCGGCCGTCGCGGGTCGAGGTGCGGGTGCGAGATGCCGACGGGGCGTTCGTGCTCGAGGTCGTCAACGATGGCGTCACGTCGGCGCGACGCCAGGCCGGGATGGGGCTGCGGCTGGCGGCGCTGGAGGCGCTGCAGAGCGGCGGTGTGGTCGAATTCGGCGAGCGCGAGAGTGGGATCTGGAAGGTGCGCTTGGTCGTCCCGCCGGGCGGGCCGGATGGTTGACGAACAGCGGAGCCCTGAGCGGCTCAGCGTGCTGGTAGTCGACGACCACGACGTGGTCCATTGGGGCTTTCGGCTGATGCTGACCCAGCAGCCGTGGGTCGAGCGCTGCGTCAGTGCGCACACCGGCGCCGAAGCGCTCACGGTGGCGGCGCGCTACCGGCCGCACGTGGCGCTCGTCGACTTGTTCATCGGTGAGGAGTCGGGCGCCGAGATCTGCGAGCGGCTGCGCGCGGCGCAGCCGTCGACACGCGTGCTGCTGTTCTCGGGCGCCGGCGAGATCTCGGCCAGCGCAGCGCGCGCCGCCGGCGCATCCGGGTTCGCCTACAAGGATTGGCCAGCGCGACGGATCGCCGGCGCCGTGCGGCTCGTCGGCCTCGGAGGGACCGTGTTCGAGCGCCACGAGTGGCAGGGCGCGCTTGGCCTGTCCGAGCGCGAGCGCGCAGTGCTAGAGCTGATGGCCTCCGGCGCCACCAACCCGGAGATCGGCGAGGCCCTGCACCTTTCAAAGCACACGGTCAAGGAGCACTCGAGCGCCGTCTATCGAAAGCTCGGGGTTCGCAACAGGACCGAGGCCGTGCAGCGCGCGCAGCGGCTGGGGCTGCTCGCGTGAGCTACTGCTGCACCTCCTCGCCATCGCCGCCCCACATGATGTGGAACGTGCCCGCCCGGTCGTTGCGCCTGTATGTGTGCGCGCCGAACAGGTCTCGCAGTCCCTGGATCAGGCTCGCGGGCCCGGTCGCGCGCCGGTAGCCGTCGTAGTAGGCAAGCGATGATGAGAAGGCCGGCGTCGGGATCCCGAGCTCGGCGGCCCTGCCGACGACGCGCCGCCATGGATCCTGCGCCTCGGCGAGCGCGCTCGCGAAGAACTCCGCCAGCATCAGGTTCTCGAGCCCCGGCTGGTCGTCGTATGCCTCGCGGATCCGGTCCAGGAAGCGGGCGCGGATGATGCAGCCGCCGCGCCAAATGGTCGCCATCGAACCGAGGTCGACCTTCCAGCCCTCGTCGTCGGCCGCGGCAGCGATCTGGGCGAACCCCTGTGCGTAGGAGACGATCTTCGAGGCATACAGCGCGTGCTCGAGGTCGTCGACGAGTGAGCTGTCAGCGCGCCCGTTCACCGGTCCCTTGAGGCGCTCGGCGGCGGACACCCGCTCGTCCTTGAGCGCGCTCAGCGTCCGCGCGAACACCGCCTCGGTGATGCCGGTCAGTGGGACGCCGAGCTCGAGCGCGTTCTGCGCCGTCCAGCGTCCGGTCCCCTTCTGCTCGGCGGCGTCGAGAATCACGTCGACCAGCGGCTTGCCAGTCGCCTCGTCGGTCTTCGACAGCACCCGCGCGGTGATCTCGATCAGGAACGACTCGAGCTCTGACTCGTTCCAGCGCTCGAACTGCAGCGCGATCTGCGGCACCTCTAGCCCAGCCGCGTGACGGAGCAGGTCATAGCTCTCGGCGATCAGCTGCATGTCGGCGTACTCGATACCGTTGTGGACCATCTTCACGTAGTGGCCGGCCCCGTCCGGACCTACGTACGTGCAGCATGCGGTCCCGTCGACCTGGGCCGCGATCGCCTCGAAGATCGCCTTGACCGACTCGTCGTACGGCTCGTGGTCGCCGCCGGGCATGATGCTCGGTCCCGTGAGCGCGCCCTCCTCGCCGCCGGACACACCCACGCCGAGGAAGTGGATCCCCTGCTCGGCGAGCTTGGCGTGGCGACGCTGGGTATCGCGGAAGTTCGCGTTGCCGCCGTCGATCAGGATGTCGCCGCGGTCCAGATGCGGGGCGATCTCCTCGATCACGGCGT
>JBKQJQ010000436.1:0-3769 GCA_052147875.1 Solirubrobacteraceae bacterium
AGCGCTACGAGGACATCGCCGACGTGCTCGCGGCCGGGATCGACGTCTACTCGACGGTCAACGTCCAACACCTCGAGAGCCTCAACGACCAGGTCGCCGAGCTGACCGGCACGCGCGTCCGCGAGACCGTTCCCGATGCCGTGCTGGCCTCCGCTGACGATGTCGTCCTGATCGACATTACGCCCGAGTCGCTGGTTCAGCGCCTGCGCGAGGGCAAGGTCTATCCGGTCGAGCGCGTCCAGGGCGCGCTGAGCAACTTCTTCAAGATCGAGAACCTGTCAGCGCTGCGAGAAGTGGCGCTGCGACAGGTCGCCGAAGAGGTCGAGTCCAAGCGCGTCACATCTGAGCCCGCCGCGCGCGGCCGCGGCGAGCGCCTGATCGAGGCGGTCGCGCCGCAGGCGATCGGGGAGCGGCTGCTGGCGCTCGTCACACCCCGGCCCCAGGCCCAGCGCGTGGTCCGCCGCGCCTGGCGATCCGCGCAGCGGCTCGGCGCCGAGCTCGACATCCTGTGGGTCGCCGACCACCAGCCGAGCGACGAGGAGAATGAGCAGCTCGAGGCGCTGCGGCGGCTGGCGAGCGTTCTCGGTGCCCATCTGCTGGTCGAACACGGCGATGACGTGGCGTTCGTCACCCAGCAGGTCGCGCGCGACAGGGGCACGACTTACGTATTGATCGGAACCCCACGACCGCGGAGCATCTTCCGTCGCCTCACGTCGCACTCACTGCCGACGCAGCTGATGGAGGTGCTGCCCGGAATCGACCTGCGGATCGTCGCCGACCGCACGATGCGCCCTCAGGAGGACGAATGACACCGTTTCTGATTGCACTCGTCGTGGTGCTGGCCGCCGCACTGGTCGGACTGGTCGTGCGCCAGACCCGTATCTCGCGGCCCACGCCACGCACGGTAGGCGAGGGGTCGCGGCGAATCCTGTTCCCGTTCGCGGGCTCGGCCTTGTCGCGACGCGCGCTCGATGCGGCGCTGAGGCTCGCTCGCGCCGAGGATGCCGTGCTGGTGCCGGTGTTCCTGGCGCGCGTCCCGCTGCACATGCCGCTCGAGACGCCGCTGCCGCGACAGGCCGACATCGCCAATGCGTTGCAGGAGGCGATCGAGCAGCGCGCGGCCGCTTTCGGGGTACCGGTCGACGCGCGGATCGAGCGCGGCCGGACCTACCGCCACGCGCTGCGCCAGACGATCGACCACGAGCGGTACGACCGGATCGTGCTCGCGGGCGCCGCTCATGGCGGCGACGGGTTCGATCCCGATGACGTCGCGTGGCTGCTCGACAACGCCGAAGGCGAAATCGTCGTCCTGCGCCCGAGCTCGGACGATCGCTTCGAGGTCCTGCCGGCACGCTCGCAGCGGCGCGCGCGCCCGCGACGGCGCTCGGCAGCGGGGGCGCCGCGGGGCCCCGCCGGGGAGCACCAGAGTTCGCCGCTGCGGCTGATCGGCTCCCGCCGAGCAGCACGCGCCTGACCGCTGATTCAGTCGTCGTCCAGCCTGAACGGCAACGTCGCGACGACCACATTGGTGCGCAGCTTGAGCACCGATGCCAGCAGCCGGCCGCGCTGGTTGTGAAGAATCTCGTGGCGGCGCTTGCGGGGGATGATCTCCGGGATCAGGACTGTCACTAGCGCGTTGTCGCCCTCGTCGCGCTCGATCGATTTGACGTACTTGAGCACGCTGCGGACCAGCGAACGGTGAGGGTCGATGATCACCTCGATCGGCGCGCCGCATTTCCACTGGCCCCAGTTGCGGATGATCTCGGCGCGCTCGTCCTCGTCGGCCGCCACGGCGACCGCGACGACCGTCTCGCCGAGCGAAAGCGCGGCGCTGAGCGCCTTCTGTGTCAGCAGGTTGACGGTCGAGGTGGGGACGATCACGACGCTTTCGCGCTTCGCAGGCAGCGGTGGCGTCCGTCCCAGCTTCAGCTCACGACCGAGGTCGGCGTAGTAGGCCTCGATGCGCGAGAAGAGCCACATCATCGCCGGAATCGCGACGACCACCACCCACGCCCCCTCGAGGAACTTCGAGAACAGCAGCACGAGCACGGCGATCGCGGTCATCACTGACCCGGTCGCGTTGATCGCCACCCGCAGTTGCCAGCGCGGCGGCCGCTCCTTACGCCAATGGCGGACGAGGCCCACCTGGCTGAGCGTGAAGCCGATGAACACGCCGATCGCGAACATCGGGATCAGGCTGTTGACCCGCGCCCTCGTGGCGACCAGCAGCACAAGCGACAGGAACCCCAGCGCCCCGATTCCGATCCGGTACACGGGCTTCTCAGCGCGGAGATAAAAGACGTGCGGCAGCCGGTGATCCCTGGCCAGCAGGCTCATCAACACCGGCAGCCCGCCGAAGCTCGTGTTGGCCGCCAGGCCCAGCACCAGCGCGACCGCGATGTTGGTGACGTAGAACGGCCAGCCGGTGCCAAACGAGGCGGCCGACACCTGGGCGAGCACGGTCACGCCCCCGCGTGGCTCTATGTGATGCCTGTGAATCAGTACCGCGACGCCGACCAGCATCACGCCGAGCAGGATCCCGAGCAGGATCTCGGTCCGCTGCGCGGTCCGGGCTCGTGGCTCGCGGAACGCCGGCGCGCCGTTGGCGATCGCCTCGACGCCCGTGACCGCCGAACAGCCCGACGCGAACGCTTTCAGAATCAGAATGATTCCCACGGACGCCGTGATCGTCGGCACCTCCCGAGTCCCGATCACCGCCTGCACGTGGGGCCGTACAAAGCCGAGCGCGATCATCGCCAGGATGCAGAAGAGGAACACGAACGCTGGGCCGATCAGCAGCTTGGCCGACTCGCCGACCCCGAACATGTTGACCGCGGTCAGGATCGCCAGCCCGACCAGTGACACCAGCAGCATGTGGTTGGCGAGGCCGGGGAACACGCTGGCGAGGCTCGCCGCACCGGCAGCGAGGCTGACCGCGACGGTCAGCACGTAATCGACCACCAGCGAGGCCGCGGCGAGCATCGCCGGCCAGCGCCCGAGGTTGGCCTTTGAGACCGCGTAGGAGCCACCGCCGTCGGGATGCGCGGTGATCACCTGGCAGTAGGAGATCACCAGCAGCACCAGCATCGCCGTGATCACGAGCGTGATCGGCAACGTGAACCGCAGCGCCGAGGCGCCGGCCGTGAACAGCACGACCATGATCGCCTCGGGCCCGTAGGCGACGCTCGACAGCGCGTCGAGACTGAGCGCCGCCAGGCCGCGCGGGACGTCGAGGTCGTGGCCCTGGTCGGCGTGCTTTCCGACCCGAGGCCGGTGGCCGATCCGGCTCGCGGGAATCCGTCGCGTGCGCCGACCGCGCGTTGTTGGAGTGACGGCTGGGTCTGAGGTTTCGCTCACGCGGCGCCCGCGGCGAACTCTGACATGTGGCGCCTGGCGGCGCGAGCGCTCAGCGCTGGTAGGTGCGCTCGATCGTGCCCGCGGCTTCGAGCACGACCGGCTTGTACCGCTCCGGCGCTTCGTCGAGACGCTCCGCCGGGCCGGCGACCGACAGTCCGGCGGCGATCCGTCCACGGCGGTCGAGGATCGGCACCGCCAGCGCGGCCGCGCCGGGATCGAGCTCGCCGACCGTGTACACGAAGCCCGCGCGGCGAATGCGGTCGAGATCACGTCCGAGGCGCGCCGACCCGACCGCCTCCAGCAGCCGCGCGCGCTCGCCCGCGTCCAGGTACGCGGCGAGGATCTTGCCGGACGCGCCGCGGTGCATCGGCGCGCGGCGGTAGAGCGCATAGGACAGCCGGACCGAGTGCTG
>JBKQJQ010000437.1:0-6331 GCA_052147875.1 Solirubrobacteraceae bacterium
CCGGTCAGGTAGACGGCCGTCGAGTGGGGGAGCTGGTGCAGCACGGGCGCCAGCGTGGTACCCATCGGGTTGTAGCCCAGGAACGCCGCGAACAGGCTTCCGACCGGGGGCAGATGCGAGACCTTGACCGCGTACGCGTGTGGGACGCCGTTGCTCGAGAGCCCGTGCAGCAGCACGGCCGGCAGCGTCGACGACAGGCCGACGATGATCAGGCTGAAGAAGATCCCGATCGACAGCACGCTCGCCGAGTTCATGAACGTCGCCGCCATGCCGGCGCCCGCGCCGCGCTGATCGGGCGGCAGGCTGTTCATGATCCCGGTCTGGTTGGGCGCCGCGAACAGGCCCATCGCGAAGCCGATCAGGAAGATCACCAAGCCGAACCAGATGTAGGCGAAGTCGACCGGCAGCGCGACCAGTAGCAGCAGGCCGAGCGCCGACAGGACCATGCCGCCGGTCGCGAATGGCCGCGCTCCGTAGCGGTCGGCGAGGCGCCCGGACAGCGGCCCGGCGACCAGGAAGCCGACCGACAGCGGCAGCATCGAGATCCCGGCCCACAGCGGCGTGTCAGAGAAGCTGTAGCCGTGGATCGGCAGCCAGATCCCCTGCAGCCAGATGATCAGCATGAACATCAGGCCGCCGCGAGCCAGCGCCGCCAGCAGCGCCGCGATGCTGCCGGCGGTGAAGGCCCGGATCCGGAAAAGCGGCAGCCGGAACATCGGCGCTGGAACACGGCGCTCGATGTAGGCGAACAGCGCCAGCATCAGAATCCCGCCGACGATCGCCGCGATCACTCCAGGTGCCGTCCAGCCCATCGTGTGGCCGGCGTACGGAAGGATTCCATAGGTGATTCCCACCAGCAGCGAGATCAGACCCACCCCGAAGGTGACATTCCCGAGCCAGTCGATCTTGGCCGGCACGCGGATCCCGCGCTCCTCGAGCCTCAGGTAGGCCCACGCGGTTCCGAACAGGCCGACCGGGACCGAGACCAGGAAGATCAGCCGCCACGAGATCGGCGCCAGGACGCCGCCGAGCACGAGGCCGATGAACGATCCGGCGATCGCGGCGACCATGTTGATGCCCAGCGCCAGGCCGCGCTGCTCGGCCGGGAACGCGTCGGTCAGGATCGCCGACGAGTTCGCCATCAGAAACGCCGCGCCGACGCCCTGCACGACCCGCATCGCGATCATCCAGATCGCCGCCTCGCTGCCCTGCATCCAGGTCGCCGACAGGAGGATCGAGCCGGCCGTGAAGATTGCGAAGCCAAGGTTGTACATCCGAACGCGTCCGTACATGTCGCCGATCCGGCCGAGGCTGACGACCAGCACCGCCATCACGACCATGAAGCTGAGCAGCATCCACAGCAGGTAGCTGGTGTTGGCCGGCACAAGCGGATTGAGGTGGATGCCACGGAAGATGGCCGGCAGCGCGATGATCACGATTGACTGATTGATCGTTGCCATCAGGATCCCGAGCGTCGTGTTCGACAGCGCGATCCACTTGTAGCCGTCGTGAGTCTGAGCAGCGGCGGGGCTCACTGGTCACGCTCGCCGAGTCGTTCGATCAGGCGGTCGAGGATCTCGACCGCCCGCGCGAGCGTCGCGACGTCGCGGTCGCCAAGCGTCGCCATCTCCTCGTGCAGCAGCGCGCGGTACTCAGCGCGCAGCTGCGCGAACACCTGCTCACCGGCCTTCGTGAGGCTGACGAGCACCGCCCGGCCGTCGCTCGGGTCGCCGACGCGCTGGACCCAGCCGCGCTCCGCGAGCCGGTTGACCAGCAGCGTGATCGCCGGCTGCGAGACGCGCTCCTCGGACGCCAGCTCCGTGATCCGGCGCGAGCCGCCGGTGAGGATCCGCAGCACCCCGACCTCGGTGCGCGAGACGCAGACTGTGGTGCGGGTCAGAAACAAGCGCGAGAGCGCCGACGCCCGCTGCGGGAGTGCCTCGGCGATCTCGTCCAGTTGCCTGTCGCGAACGCCGACCGTGGTGGGCTCCATTGCTGCTTTATATTAGTAGCTAATGCATGTGCGGCGCGAGCGGGGGTATCGGAATGACGTCATGGCTGCAGAATCCACGCCCGAACTGGGCGCCGCGGGCTGGTATCTGGACCCCGAGCACTCCGTGTTCGAGTTCCAGGTTCCCTTCTACTGGGGCTTCGGCACGGTAAGGGGGCGATTCGCTGAGTACACCGGTGTGCTCGACCTCCGCGACCGCCCGGCGATCGAGCTGACGATCGACGCCGACGGCCTCGCGACCGGGAGCGCGGCTCGCGACCGCCGGCTCAAGGACGAGCGGTTCTTCGACGTCGAGCACCATCCATACGTGCGGTTCGTCTCCCACACCGCGCGCCTGACAGGCGAAGCGCTCGCCGTCCGCGGCGAGCTGTCCGCGCGCGGCCGGCGAGTCGCGCTCGAGCTCGAGGCGAGAGTCGAGCAGGCCGACGGTGGCTACGAGCTTCGAGCCGAGACGTTCGTGATGCACAGCGGCCTCGGTATGACGTGGAACCCGCTCGGCATCACGCGTCCATACAGCAAGCTGATCGTCGCCGGACGGCTGTGCGCCGAGCTCGGCGACCCGTCTGATGCAGGGCGGCCGGTCGTCTCGCGCAGGCCGTCGCGCCGCCGTTGCGGGACGATCACCGGGGTTCACGCCTGCCGGCGCGCTCGCTGACTAACACCCTGAAAGAATCGAGGACCATGAGCGACTCAATGACTGCCCAGACTGTCCGCATCGCTGGCCACGGCGGCGATGAGATCGAGGCCTACCTCGCCCGACCCGAGGGCGACGGCGCCCGCGGCGGCGTCGTCGTGATCCATCACATGCCGGGCTACGACCGCGCGACCAAGGAGATCGTGCGGCGCTTCGCCGAGTTCGGCTACGACGCGATCTGTCCCAACCTCTACTGGCGTGAGGCGCCGGGCGCCGCTCCTGACGACGCGGCCGCGACCGTCCGCGCGCAGGGGGGCGTGCCCGACGAGCGCCTGGTCGGCGATGTCGGCGGCTCCGCCGAGCACCTGCGCTCACTGGACGGCTCAAACGGCAAGGTGGGCGTGATCGGTTACTGCTCCGGAGGCCGCCAGTCAGTGCTCGCGGCGTGCAACCTCGACCTCGACGCGGCCGTCGACTGCTACGGCGCGTTCGTCACCGGCACCACACCCGAGGGCTTCCCGCTCAATGTCACCAACCTGGTCGAGCAGCTGCCCAACCTGCGCGCGCCGCTGCTGGGGCTGTTCGGCAAGGAGGACTCGTTCCCGAGCCCGGAGCAGGTCGCCGTGCTGGACGAGATCCTGACCGCCAACGACAAGCTGCACGAGTTCCACAGCTATGACGACGCTGGCCACGCGTTCTTCGCCGTCGATCGTCCCGCCTACCGGGTCGAGGCAGCCACCGACGGCTGGGAGCGAATCGAGCAGTTCTACGGCAAGTACCTGGGAGGCTGAGCATGTGCACCTACGCGACCGTCAAGACCTCGATCGAGGGCAGCGCCAAAGGCCCCGACAGCCGCTGGTTCCACGTCACCGACGGCACCGTTTACTTCGATCATCCGGTGCACGCGATGGCCGGGCACACGCTCAACATCGACTTCGCCGATCCCGCCAAGGGTCCGTCGGCGCGGGTCGCGGTCGAGCTAACGGCGGCCTCGGCGCGCGAGCTCGTCGCCGCGATCGAGGCGGCGCTCCAATCGGCGCCGGCCGAGCTCACCGCTTGACGTCTTTGTCACGCTGGGTCTAGTACTCGCGCGCCCGCGCGAGGCCAGGCCTGACAGGAGCGAGCATGAGCGAAGTGGTGGGACTGGGAGTGCAGGAGCCGGAGGACACGAACGGTGCCTTTCCTCGGTTGGGAGATTCACAGCGCGAACGCCTACGCGCCGCAGGTCGGCTGAGGCCGGTGCAAGCCGGCGAGATCCTGTTCCGCGAAGGCGACGACGACTACGACTTCTTCGTCGTCGAATCCGGCGCGGTCGCGATCGTGCGCGGCTATGGCGTCGAGAACCTGTTGATCGCGGTCCATGGTCACCACCGCTTCCTCGGCGAACTCAACCTGCTGACCGGCGAGCGGGTGTATCTGACCGCCGTCGTCCGCGACCCCGGGGAGGTGATCCAGGTTCCGCGCCGGCGGCTGCTCGAGCTGCTGCGGGTCGACGAGGAGCTGGCCAACATCGTGTTCGGTGCCTTCATGTCGCGCCGCACGATCCTGATCGAGCGCGGGGCGGGCGTCCGCCTGATCGGGTCTCACTTTTCCGAGGACAGCCGCCGGCTGCGCGAGTTCCTGGCGCGCAACCGGATGCCTTTTCAGTGGCAGGACGTCGAGTCCGATGCCGAGGCCGAGGCGGTCCTGCAGGCGCTGTCGATCACCCCGTGCGAGACGCCGGTCGTGATCGGCGCCGACACCGTGCTCCGCAACCCGTCAAATCAGGAGCTGGGAGCGATGCTCGGGATCGGCGCCCGCGGCGCGCCTCCACTCATGTGCGACCTCGTGATCGTCGGGGGCGGCCCGGCGGGCCTGGCGGCTGCGGTGTATGGCGCGTCCGAGGGGCTCGATACGCAGGCGATCGACGCGGTCGCGTTCGGAGGACAGGCCAGCACCTCGTCGCGAATCGAGAACTACCTCGGCTTCCCGGCCGGGCTATCCGGCAGCGAGCTGGCCGAGCGCGCGCATGTGCAGGCGGCCAAGTTCGGCGCCCGGCTTGCGGTCCCGGCCCGCGCCACCGCGCTCGAGCGCGACGACGGGCACTACACGATTCAGCTCTCAAACGGCGATGCTGTAAACGGGCGGACCGTGATCATCGCCACCGGCGCCCAGTACCGCAGGCTCGACGTTCCCGATCTGCAGCGCTTCGAGGGCAACGGCGTCTACTACGCGGCGACCCAGAACGAGGCGAAGCTCTGCTTCGGCGATCCGGTGGTGGTCGTCGGCGGTGGCAACAGCGCCGGCCAGGCGGCGCTGTTCATGTCCAAGAACGCCGCCAGCTGCCAGCTGATGATCCGCGGCGACGACCTGGCACGGTCGATGTCGCGCTACCTGATCGACGAGCTCGACAGCCGTCCGCAGGTCGAGCTGGTGACCAACCGTCAGGTCGTCGAGCTCAAGGGGGATGACGGACTCGAGGCGATCGTGGTCGCCGACTCGCGGACCGGCGAGCGTGCGGAGCTTGAGGCCAAGGCGCTGTTCGTGTTCATCGGCGCCGAGCCGCACACCGACTGGCTCCGCGGCTTCGTGGCGATGGACGAGCACTGCTTCCTGCTAACAGGCCGCGAGCTCGAAGGCGATCAGCTCGCCGCCTACAACGGGGAGCGGCCGCTGTTTCTGGAGACCAGTCAGCCGGGAGTGTTCGCCGTCGGCGACGTCCACTCCGGCTCGATCAAGCGGGTCGCGTCAGCGGTCGGCGAGGGCTCGATGGCGGTCCAGCTGGTCCACCAGCGGCTGGCTGGCGTTCTGTAGGGCCGTCCGGAATGGATATCGACGTTGATATTCCCCGTCGATATCCCACACGGCGGGGTTAGGCCCGCCGGCGGCTGGCGAACCGGCGCGCCTTCTCGCGGTTGCCGCATCTGGTCATCGTGCACCAGCGCCGCCGCCCGCTGCGATCCAGAAACAGCCAACCGCAGTCCCGGCCGGGGCAGGCCCGGATCCTCGCCCGCTCGTCGGCGAACAGCAGCTCGGTCCCCGCCCACAAGGCCGCCAGCAGCGGTGCGGCGAGCCCGGATTCGTTCCGGATCTCCCAGGCGACCGAAGAGTCGCGGCGCTTGAGCCTCACGTTGGCCGCCGCACGCTCGACGCCATCGGCCAACAGTTCGAAGCCGGGCGCGGCGGCCGGGTCGAGCAACACCTCGTAGAGGCGTGCTCGCGTGCTGCGCGCCTGATCCAGGACAGCGGCGGCTGCCTTCGGGTCGCGCCGCGCGCGGCGACGCAGCGCCGCCACCCGTTCCGGCGCCAGCAGCTCCACGAACCCGGCCCAAACCACGAGCTGGTCGTAGCCCTGGAGGTACTCCTCGGGCCCTCTACTGGGTGATCAGGGGCAGGCGCTCATGGCAGCTGCAGCAGGGGAGGGTGGCGCTCAACATGCGGCAGCTGATCCTGACGCTCGACGGGATCACCAACGTCCACTCCGTGTTCTGAACCTCAATGGAGCAGCAGGCCACTCTGTGTTCTGAGCCTCAACGCAGCAGCAGGCCACTCCGTGTTCTGAGCCTCAGCGGGCCGGCCCCGGCGGCTCCTCGATCTCGACCACCTGACCCGAATCGGTCAACGACGGCCCGTATCGCAACGACTTGTCGCGGAAGAACGCCGGACGCGTGATCTCGCACGCGACCATCAGAACCAACCCCAGCAAC
>JBKQJQ010000438.1:0-4682 GCA_052147875.1 Solirubrobacteraceae bacterium
CGCGCCCGAGCTCCGCCGAATGCCCTACGTCCTCGCGACCCTATCGGGACAGCCGGACCGGCTGATCGTTGGGCTGCGCGGCGGGACCCTGATGTTCACCGACGATCAGCCGGTCCGGCTGTCCCGATAGGGTCGCGAGGACGTAGGGCATTCGGCGGAGCTCGGGCGCGCTGCCCCAATGGTCGATCACCGACCAGCCGTCACCGCGCGAGCGCCACAGGTGCGCCTGGCCGTCGCCATCACCGTGAGCCGCAGAGGGAGTACGGCTGACGGCCATGTACCAAAGCTCGGGGTCGGCGGGATCGACAGCCTGCGCCCAGGCGTAGTGGCGATCGAGTCCGTGCTCGAACCGGCGCCAGCTGTCACCACGATCGTCTGAGCGGGCAACTCCCTGACCGGCGGCCTCGTAGAGCCGGTCGGGAGCGAGCGGATGCATCAGGAGTTGGTGGGCGTCGCTATGGGCCTGTGGGTTGTGGTCGATCCACGACGAGCCGCCGTCGAAGGAGCGCATCACGCCACCCAGTTCGATCCCGACTGCGAGCAATTCCGGGTCCGTCGGATGCAGAGCGATCGTCCGCACGTGATGGGTCCAGGGCCTCGGCGGGAACGACCAACGCGGTTCGCTGGGCAGCTCGCGCAATCTCGGCAGCAGCTGCCAGTGCTCGCCGCCGTCCTCGGAGCGGTACAGGTTGCTGGGCTCCGTACCGGCGTAGACGACGGACACACCGTGCTCCTGATGGGATGGAGAGACCGCCACCGAAAGTACGCGCGCCTCGTCAAGACCAGTCGCCGACTGGTGCCAGGACTCGCCTGCATCACGGCTCACGCAGAGACCGCCGCCGAACGTGCCGACGTAGACGCGCGCCGGATCACCGGGGTCCACCGCGATGCAGCGAGCACGTGCGCTGGTCAGAACGCGGTCAGGTTGGTCGGCGAGCACGGCCTCGGCGCCTTGCGGCCACTCAAGCCTAAAACGAACCACGTCGTCGCCGGCGAGCGCAAACAGAATCATCTGACCCAGCGTAGGACACGCCGGGCACGCATACCATCGGCAATTGGTCGTAAGACCGAACGGCTACCGGCACGCGGACAAGCGAGCGTCACCAACTCGCCGCGGCGCCAACGCCAAGCGTCGCTCGTGCGACCACGAGGCTGTGGCTGCAGTTGGGCGTCGCGTCAGCGCAACCCCCCGAACTGACTTCGCGCTGGGCGGCGACGAAGCCTGCCGTGCCCAGGTGCGCTGGGATCCAGAGTGCGAGCGTCTGATACACCAGCACCCCACTCAGGGCCACCGGCGCCGGGACGTGGCAGTCACTGAAGAGCTCCTGGAAAAGCGAGCACGTAGCCGATGCACGGCCGCGAGCTCCAGCCCTCCGCCGACGATCACCCAGCCCTATCGCGCGCCTCCGACGTGGTGACAGACGGCTCCCAGACCCGGGATCGCCAGCTGCAGCCCACCGAGCAGCATCGACAGGACAGCGGCGGTCACGAGCCCCGTGCGCAGCCGCCGTCGCTGCGAGGACGCGTTTGCTCCGTTCCGTGGTTGCGAAGTCGCGTTCACGGCGCGACACCCACCTCAAGCGGCGAGCAGGCCGCCGGGCCCCTTGAGGCTCGCGTACGCATATGGGTGGCGGAACGCGAACAGCGCATCCGAAGGTGCCACCTTGAGCCCGAACAGTTCACCGGTCAGCGTGTCGTGCACGGCGACGGTGACCTCGTCGGTGTCGGAGTTCCAAATCAGTCGCACCCCGATGCCGCCGTTGGTTCGGCGATCCAGCTCGCGGCTCGGTGCGTTTGTGGTGTCGCTCATCTGATTGCTCCTAGCCGCGTAGACCCCACGGGAGCGGTGTTCTCATCGGTCTGCGGTTCACCCTCGATGACCCGATCCGAGTCGCGAATGTGACCGGCGTGCGGTTTCGGCGATCATGGCGCGATGCTCACGTCCGATCTGCTGGCGTTCGTGAGGGCATCGCTGCCCGAGCCACCGTCGCGCATCCTGGAAATCGGTGCCGGGAAGGGCGAGCTGGCGCGCGAGTTGCGCGACGCAGGCTACGAGGTGACCGCGATCGACCCGAACGCCGAGCCGGACAGCGGCGTCGAGCCGATTTCACTGCTCGAGGCGAGCGGGGAATTCAACGCGGCAGTCGCGGTGGTCTCGCTCCATCACTTAGACCCGCTCCAGGAATCCTGCGCCCATCTCGCAACGCTGATCGAGCCCGGAGGAAAGCTGGTTCTAGATGAGATCGACGCAGAACGCTACGACGAGCGAGCCGCCGCGTGGTGGCTGTCGCAGCGCCGGGCGCTCGCCACCAGCGACGACGATGCAGGCCCTTCCGACCTCGTTCAGCGCTTACGCGGGCACGTGCATCCGCTGGACACAGTCTGTGCTGCACTGCGGCCGTACTTTGACGTCGGGCATGCGATCCCGGTCGCCTACCTACACCGCTGGGAGCTGCGGCCAAGCCTTCGCGAAGCAGAGGTCGAGCTGATCGCCGCGGGCCTTCTGCCCGCCACCGGCGCACGGCTCGTGGCGGTCCGCAAGTCCTGAGGTCAGCGCCGGGATCAGACGCGGGACTTAGCGCGCCTCGTTCTAATTCCGACGGTGGCGTGCTGGTCACGCCCCAGGGGTTTATCGTGGCGGCCGCTTCCGACACACGGAGGATTGTGCGGTGAGCGACCAGAGCGATGCGGGTGGGGTGCGGCAAAGCGAGGGCGTAATAGCCCCGAAAGGTCGACCGGCGAGGGTGAAGGTCTACGGCACCGCTGGAATAAAGGGCCGGGTCGAGACCTTCAGCGACGGTGTCTTCGCTATCGCGATCACTCTGCTGGTGCGCGATATCAACGCTCCGTCGGATTTGCGTACTCTCAACGCGGCGCTGGAGCACGAGTGGCCGGCATACCTCGCGTACGTCACTAGCTTTCTGACCGTCGGAGGCGTATGGGTCGCGCATCACAGGCTGTTTGAGCGGGCGCGCTCGTTGGACTCGATGCTGATGCGGATCAACTTGCTGCTGCTGCTAGTGACGGCATTTCTTCCGTTTCCGACCAAGATCCTTGCCGAGGCTCTGCGCGAGCCGAACGAGCCAGCACAGACGGCGGTGATTCTGTACGGCGCAACAGTGCTCACGCTCGAGGTCATCCTGCAGGTTGCGGAGCACCATCTCACGGCGCATGGCGATCTCAAAGGCGGTGCCGATGGGGCGGCGGTGACCAGCTGGCTGGGACGCAGCTCGATCTCGCCGACGATCCTCCTGTACCTCGTCGCGGTCCTTGTCGCGATTGCGGATTTCCCTAAGCTCGCAGCGGTGCTCTACCTGATGCTGGCGATCCGAGGCATTTTGCTGCTCGAATATCATCGGCTGCCAGGGCGCCGCCGGGCGTTGCCGTAGATCGCTCAGTGCGGGCTGGACCTTCCTACACCGCTCCGGCCCGCCGTTTGGTGCATTCACTGCGGCGCTCAGCGATGAACGTCCGATCTCTCAGGAGGTCATCGACTCGGCACGCTGAAATTCGCGGTAACAGTCCGTAAACCGCCGGCCGTTGACTTCGCAGAGCCCACCCGACGATCGACCGCCTACCGAGCGAGAGGCCAGCGGCTGGCGTGCGGACCGCGCACGGGCAGAGCTCGATGCAGCCCGGACGCGGCTTGAGAGCTCATGGGTGGACGAGCTCATCAAGCAAGCCCGGGTGCTCGACGTGTTCGCTTGGACCTCCGAGTTCGGCGCGGAGATGCTGTGGTCGGCGCTTCCGTTGATGATCCTCCTCAGCTCGCTGG
This sequence comes from Solirubrobacteraceae bacterium, assembly GCA_052147875.1. Lineage (GTDB taxonomy): Bacteria > Actinomycetota > Thermoleophilia > Solirubrobacterales > Solirubrobacteraceae > Palsa-465. The sequence continues at coordinate 3,776 of JBKQJQ010000438.1, forward strand.
CCAACGAGCGAATCGACGACGATCTGAGCCGCCATATAGGGCTCGACAGCCAGGGCGCGCGAGTCCTCCGGGGCCTGTTTCGCAGCTCCCCGTCGCACGCGTTGGTCCCAATCCTGACCGGGCTGTTGGTCTCGTTTGCCGGCACGGTCACGGTCGTTGAATCGCTCCAGAAGCTCTATGAGCGCGTATTCGAGCAGGAGGCCCGGGGATGGCGTGGTTTACCGCGGTTCGTCGTCTGGCTTTTGGTCCTGCTCGGGGCGCTGATTGTTCAAGGCGCGGTCAGCAACCCGGTGCGGTCAGCCGCTGGGCCAATCGTGCAGGGAGTAGTGACGTTCATGGCGGTGACGATCTTCTTCGCGTGGACGATGCACTTCCTGCTAGCAGGCAGGGTGCCTTGGCGGCTCGTGCTCCGCCCGGCGCTCGTCACCGGTTTGCTGTGGATCTGCCTTGCCCTCTTCTCGTCGCTCTATTTCTCCTCGGCCGTGGTCTCAGATAGCAAGGATTACGGTCCGATCGGTGTGATCTTCAGCCTCTTAACGTGGTTCATCCTGATCGGCGTCGTGATCGTGCTCGGTGCGGTGTTCGGAGCCTTCTGGCAGACGCGCAGCCGCAGGGCCGCAACGGATTCGAGCTGACCGCCCCTATCTGTAGGTAGGCGGGCCCGGAGCGACCGCCTCGTCCGCGCCGAGCGACCCCTCGGCCCGCTTCGGCTTGGCGTCCGAGTACATCGCGAGGCCATGGATGATCCACAGGCTGATCCCGAACACCGCGATCGACCACAGCGGCTCAGCGGGGAGGTCGAGCAGCGCCTCGATCGCCACCAGCGAGCCGACCGCGATCCCGAAGTAACGCCCAAACCTATGGCCGTAGATCACCGATCCGGCAGCGACGAGCTCGAGGATCCCGA
>JBKQJQ010000439.1:0-4028 GCA_052147875.1 Solirubrobacteraceae bacterium
GGCAACAGCTTCTGACACGCGCTCTGGGCCGACCCGAACGCGGGCGCCTGCGTATTGATCCCGGCCGACAACTGGACTCCCCCGCCGGCCGAGGTCGGGTCAGGGAAGTTCGACACCCCATGCGCACGCATGCAGTCCGCGTACTTGATCCCGGCTGACGCAGTCGCTGAACCCGAGCCACGCCCCGACTTCTCGGAGGATCCACAAGCGGCCAGGACCAAGGCCGAGCTGACGACCGCGACTGCAACGGGGAGGGATGGCCGAGGCATCCGGGGGCGGATCATGAACGGCTTGTACCGAATCGCGTATAACAGCGACGTAACGAGCCGGACCTTGACGCGCTCACTCGTGGGGCGAAGCAGTCACGCCAGCGATGTCGAGGTAACCGTCGCAAGCGATCCCTTTCGGACACAGCCGGTCACTAGGAGCGGGCATCCGGCGTGGCTGCTCGGTCGCCACGAGGACTCGTCAGCTCGGGCGCTGGCCGACCGATCGATGCGGTCCTGCGCACCGGCCAGGTGGCGCGCTTCAGATTGGCGGGTAGCCCCGGGCGTTTGCATAGCTGTGCGTGTGCGCCTCGACCTCCACCCGCGCCCGGCGCGCTTGTCCGTTGCATCGCAACCGGCGGTCTCGCCCTCGTGGCTGGACATCGATGCCACCAACACGCCAGCTGCGGTGGGTGTGCACCCGGTCGGAGCAGCTACTCGGTGAACATCCCCGCAAGACCCGCGACGAGGCGCACGAGCCGGTCTTCCCCGGACGGATGGTTGCGCTGACGGGCGGCCCCCGGTGCGGCGAAGAGCGCGGCGGTCCGCTCGAGCTCGTCCAGGCAGCCGAGCGCGGCAGCGTGCGGCCGGGCCGAGTCGAGGAGCTCGACGAGGATGTCTTCGATCGGCCGAAGAGATTCCGTGGTCGTGTCGATCAGGCGTGCGTCGACGCCGTCGCGAGCGGCGAGGAACCGGTTCTCGGCGAGCACCTCCTCGGAGGCGGAGGCGTGCTCGGACACATACCCTTCCTCGAGCTCCAGCCGGGCGATCGACTGGACGAGCGCGACCAGCGTTGCCGTCTCGGCGAGCCGGGACTGCGCGTCCATGACCCGGATCTCGACGGTCCCGAACCGGGGCTGGGGACGAATGTCCCACCACAGGAAGGTCGGCTCGGGGAGCGCACCGACTCGGATCTGGAGGTCGACGGCCTCGACCCATTCGGTATAGGACCCGTATCGTCGGGGCATGCCCGTTCGCGGGAAGGCCTGGAAAAGAATCGTCCGAGTTGAGGCGAATCCTGCGTCCCGGCCACGCCAGAAGGGCGAGTTGCCGGAGAGCGCTAGTAGGAGCGGGAGATGGACGCGCAGCCTGTTGTAGAGATCGATTGCCCGCTCGGGATCCGGTACTCCGATGTGCACGTGTAGCGCGAATGTCGGCTCACGCACCGTGAGGTCCCGCATCGTTCGCCGGATCAGTTGGTAGCGGCTCGCGCTCGTGACCTCCGTCTCCGACCACACCGCCAACGGGTGCGTTCCAGCGCCCGCTGCGGCCAGGCCCATACCTCCGAGCGCAGCGACCAGCTCGGCACGCAGCGTGCGTAGTTGCGCGACCGCCGGGCCCACCGCCTCGTGCGGATCCGTCCGCAGCTCGATCGCGGCCTGATGCGTCTCGGCGCTGACATAGCCCGCCAGCGCAGCGGGAAGTTGCTGAAGCACATCGTCGATCCGCTGCGCCAGCGCCCATTGCCGCCACGGGTCGAGCAGCATCACCTCCTCCTCGATACCTATGCCATAGGGAGCAACCTCGCTGTTCCACTCCGCCCACTGGGCTTGAGCGCGAATTTCGCGATGATCTAATGAGGTACCCACGGCGTGCTCCCAACATACGCCTGTCGAGCGCGCCGCGCCCCGGCGATATGTACGGACAGGATCCATGATTCTGAGAACACCCCGCAAATTGCTCAAAGAGCAGCCGGCATGATCAGCTGGCGCCGAACCCGCCGGCGCTAAGCAGCCCGTCGCAGCGCGGTGTTTCCCGCTGAGACGCTGGCCAGCTCTCCGAACAACGCCTGATGCACGGGCACATCGCGCAGAGTCTCCGCGTGCCACTGAACAGCGAGCAGGAAAGGCTGCTCAGGGTCCTCGATCGCCTCGATCGTTCCGTCCGGTGCCCAGGCGCAGGCATACAAGCCGCCGCCCAGGCGGTCGACGGCCTGGTGGTGGAACGAGTTGACGTCCAGCTGCGTCGTTCCGAGCACGGCGGCCAGCATGCTTCGCGGGGCGACGGCGACCGGGTGAGTCGGCAGGCGACCGTCTTCGATCTGGCGATGGGCGATCGTCTCGCCGACAACGTCCGGCAGATGCTGGTGCAGAGTGCCGCCGCGGGCGACATTCAGCGTTTGAGCACCGCGACAGATGCCCAAGGTCGGCAGTCGCAGCCGCACGGCCTCGCGCGCCATCGCATACTCGAAGCGATCCAGGTGAGGCTCGGTAGGGCCGAGCTCGACGTGCGGCTGGGCGCCATACGCCCGGGGTGCGAGGTCCGGTCCTCCCGAGAGGACGAGTCCGTCGAGACGCGCAAGCAGTCGCCGAGCGTCCCGGTCACAGACCGGAGGCAGGACCACCGGAATCCCGCCAGCGGCCTCGACCGCCCGCACGTAGGTCATGCCGAGCGCCATCTCGGGGTTCGGCGGCTCGCCGTGCCGTTGAAGCGTGCTGAGCTCCCCGGGGCGTAACTCGGAGGTAGTTATGCCAATTAGCGGCTTCACGGCCGGAAGAATTACCCCAAATTGCGAAAAGGTCTATCGCCAGATGGACAAAGATCGCAGCCTGAGCGGACGATCGTCCGCTCGATCTGAGCGACCCAGAGATGCGAGCCGATCGCGTCCAGACACGTGCTTCCTATCCGGGCTGTGCCTCTGACAGTCCACCGGGACCGGCCCCGCAAAAGCCGCAACCCGCGCACGTCCCGATCCCGAGAATTCCACCGCCAGCGTTACTGATTGGTGGCGCTGCCGCGCTGCGGCGCTGCGTACCGCTCGACCAGCGCAAGCTCGTTTCCCGTCGGATCGGTCGCGTCTCCGGTGGCGGTGCAGCGACTTGTCGATGGACACGAGACTGCCACTAGACCGCCACCGGTGCCGGTGAGCTGCGGGGTCGAGAGGATCGACCAACGCCGGCCGGAAGCTGATTCAGCGAGCGGGAGGGTCGCGCCGGCAGCGTTCATCCATGACCCGACCGCGACGCACGTCCCAGCCGCGGCGCACGACACGCCGTCGAGTTGGGCACCGTACCCGTGCGGAGATCGGATTCGCTGGATCGACCAGTCGCTCCCATCCCAGCGCTCGGCAAGCGGCACCTCGATGCCCGGTTCGACCGTGAAGTACCCGACGGCGAGACACGCCAGCGGCGTCGAGCAAGAAACCCGTTGAAGTTGCGCCGTTTCGGCAGCCGCGGGCGTCGGCGACGGCTCGATCACCCACTCCGTCCCGTCCCACCGCTCCACCAACGTCTGCGCCTTGCCTGCACGGTCGTTGAAGAACCCAGCGGCCACGCAGCTATCCGGCGAGGCACAGGAAACGCCGCTGAGGAAAGCGGCAGCCGCTGTCTGTGGATCCGGGATCGGCTGGGCCGACCACCGGATCCCGTTCCAGCGCTCGGCCAGCGGTACTCCGGCGGTGCCGGCGCTGGTACCCGAATACCCGACCGCTTCACAGGAGCGAGGCGAAGGACACGAAACGTCAGCGAGGTAGCTGACCTGTCGCCGGCTCGCTCGCCCTGGGATCGGGGTCTTCCGGATAGACCAGCTGCCGCCTCGCCATTGCTCGGCAAGCGGCACTGCGTGCCCGTCAAGCGCTATCAGGCTGCCGACGGCGACGCAACCACGCCGGCTCGGGCAAGCGACCCCGAACAGCAGCGTCGTGTCCAGCTGGTTCGGGACCGGGGTGGATTCGGTCGACCAGCCAGCGCCGTTCCACCGCTCCGCCAGCATCACCCCGATACCGGCAGCGCTCGTGAAGTGTCCCACTGCTGTGCACGCTCG
>JBKQJQ010000440.1:0-6026 GCA_052147875.1 Solirubrobacteraceae bacterium
GTGTGCGCCCAGGTGCTGCGCAACTGGCTGATGCTCCACGCGATCGGCGTGCACGTCTCGATCTTCGACTCGATGGCGCTGCTGATCGTCATGTTCACCGTCGGCCAGCTGCCGATCGGCCCGAGTACCGGGCCTGCGGCCACCGTCCTCATCCTCGGCGCGCACGGTGTCGCCGCCACCGCCGCCGCCGGCGTGCTGGTCACACTCACTGGCATCATCGGCTCCCTCATCTTCGCCGCTTGGGCGGCCACCGACAGCATCGCCAACCGCCGTCGCGCCGTCGCGGCGCCACCGGTGATGCCGTCGGTCCTGACGCCGCCAGTCGTTGTGCCGCAGACGTAGCGTCCCACGCTGATGGATGCTCGCCGCCGGCGCACTGGAGGATGGTGTTAAGCGTCTCTGCGAGGACATCGGGCAGCCACAACGACTCGGCCAGGGACATGCGCCAAGAATCGACCGCCGAACATCGTCCGCGCGAAGCCAGCGTCCGCGTTCCGCCGTCTCAATCGCCGAACGCCTGACGGACGTCGGCGGGCATCTCATCAACCAACGGGCAGCGAACGTGGGTGCGGACACAGCCGGAGCTGTCGAAACTCGATCAAGCAGGAAGCTGGCGATCGGCGACTGCAGCCCAAAGGGGGCGATGGGTCAAGCTAGAGCTTGAAGCGGAGCGCCCTCCCAATGAAGGCCAGCACCTTGAAAACGGCGCTGAGCGGTCCGGTCGGGCGAGTCCAATCCCGGTACTCGCTGAACAGCATCGCTACGTAGATGGCGGAGCCGGGCTCCCTCGGCGGGAGTCCCTTGAGCTTCTGCTCGGCGATGAGAGCCTGCATGTCGCGAAAGAACATCTCGGACCGCCCTGCCGGTCGAATCCTGATGACAATCTTTGCCGTCTCGTCGCTTGGGTTGCGGAACGTGTGGGGGGCCTCGCGACCTACGGTCGCCGTTTCGCCGGGCCGCAGCGTTGTCCATCCACCATCCTTGAAGACGTCCAGGGATCCTTGTAGAACCTCGATGCTCTCCTCTGCGTTCGGATGCACATGAGGCGGCGGCCCGGGCACGTGAGGATCAAGCCAGACCGTGGACTCGAACAGTTCGCCAGAGGTGTCTTCTGTGCTCTTGGTGATCTCCCACCGCTCACCAATGACCGGATGGTAGTCAAGTTCACGGTCCGCGCGGAAGGCTCCCGTGCCCACGTCACGATCCTATCCTCGGTGCGATCAGCAGTGCTTAAAGCTCGCCTGCCCGTCACACAACACCCCCCGTCCGATATCGGTCTGAGCTAGAGATGCCGGCCGCTGCTCCTCGGGCCATCTGCGGAAGGCGTCCGATAACGATCCACCACAGGACGACCCGCAGCGGCATGCACCCGGGGTCAGCGCTCACCGCCCCCGGACTCGCCCCGCGTCGCACATGGGGTGTTCGCTCATTTCTCGCATTGACGGGGGGTATATGAACACTCGCTGCAGACCCGTGCCAGCACGAATGAAGGTCTCGATCCCGCCCATCGCCGGCCCGCGGACGACAGCCAGCAGCGGGCAACAAACAGCAACCTCGCTGCGCTGGCGGCCGCGAAGCGGCAGCAGCATGCAGTTGCGGCGGACGTGCGCCATCGCGCGCGGACACGGCATCGCGCATCCGTGCGCGACCAACTCGTCGCGCACGACCCACGGGCCCGGCGCACGGTGCAACCGACCGATCTGCACGCGCGCGGAATAGGGCGCAGCAATCGCGCGTCCGTGCGCGATAGATATTCCGCGCGCGCGGAGATCGCAAGCCACACCCGCCGGCTTACCCACCACGCTGTTGCCACCAGCCAAACTCACTCCGACCCTGGCCGCCGAGGTGCTCGTCACAAGCCCGACGACCTAATCCCTCGCCGTTGCGCCCGAGCAGCGTCGCCTGAGATCTGCACCGAAGACCGCCTCGAGAGGCCCGCAATCCGCTAGCCCAATGCACCAGCAAGGCAGGCATACACTCTACGCACTTAAAAGTGCTGGCAGACGTCCTGCAACACGCCCCGATTGCCGCCGGCCCGACGCGCCGGCCCCTCAAAACCCCCGCCATCACAGGCGATTCGGCCCACTGACCTCACGGACATCTTCGGACATGTTCGGACGTCTTGGGGACGCCCGGCCCAAATCGCCCTGATCCGGGCCAGCCACCCGAAACGCCTCCGCGACCAGCTGCGCATCCTCGTCGCGCGGGGCGTAGTGCAGGTAGCGCATCGTCGTCTGAATGTCCGCGTGGCCCATCCACTCCTGCACACGGCGGATGTCGGCCTTAGCGATCATCCGCGTACCGAACGTGTGACGCAGATCGTGGAAGCGAAGCGGCCGAAGCGACACCGCTGTCAACGCTGCTTTGTAGCGCCGGCGTAACGCGGACCCGTCGAGGTGATCCCCAGCCTCCCCGACAAACACCAGGTCGTCCTCGCCGATCCAGTGCTCACGCCGAGCGAGCCGAGCGAGCGCGCTAGCTACATCAGGCGCCATCGGCACCGCCCTGACCTTTCCCGACTTCGGCGTCGTCAGCGCGCTGCCCGCCCAGCTGGCCCGCACTCGAATCGTCGAGCCCGCGAAGTCGACGTCGCGCCAGCGGAGCGCCAAGAGCTCCCCCATCCGAAGCCCGGTGAACGCAGCCGTCAGATACACCGCACCGTCCTGCTCGGACGCCGCCGCCCGAACCAGGGCCCAGACCTCCTCCGGTGAGAACACCTGGATGTCGCCGCTCGGGCGCATCGGGTGCTTCTCCACGCGAGCCAGCGGATTAACCGGGATCCCCCAGACCATCTGAGCCCGCCGGAAGATCCCGTGCAGCTGGATCAACAGCTTGTTCTTGCTGCGATTCGATAGCCCGGTCAGCGACCGCCGCCAGGCCTCGATGTCCTCCGTGGTGATCGATTCGATCGGCCGCCCGCCGAACGCCGGCAGTAGATGCGCCCGCAGCGCGGAGCGGTAGTCGACCAGCGTTGACGGCTTGCGCTCGCGGTCCTCCTCGATGAAGCGCAGCCACTCATCAGCAGCCGCGTCGAACGTGACGCCGGTCCGCACCTGCCCCGGCAGCACGCCGCGGCCTGCATCGTCCAGCACCGACCGCAGCCACGCCTCCGCCGTGCGCTTCGTGAAGTACCCCGCCCGCGGCCGACCCCGCTCCGTCCACGCCGGCCCGAGCTTCTTCTGCACCTGCCGCCCCTCCGGTAGCCGGTACTTGGCATACCAGCACAGACCGCGCTTGCGCTCCACCCGGAAGACGTGGCCGCTCGGGACACCAATCGACACTTCTCGGGACATATTCGGGACATATTTGCACGTCGTGCGGACACGCACAAGCCCAATAGGCCTATTTACAGGACGTTCTAGATGCCGCCGGTGGGGCTCGAACCCACGACCTTCGGATTAAAAGTCCGCTGCTCTACCAGCTGAGCTACAGCGGCGGGTCCATCCATGATCGCAGCACCGCTGCGCGACGGGCGGCCGCCGCGTCAGTCGCCGAGGTAGGCGACCGCCTCGATCTCGACCAGCATCCGCGGATCGATCAGCGCGCTGACCTCGACCATCGTCATCAGCGGACGGATCGTGCCGAACACCTCTCGGTGTGCCCGGCCGACCTCGGAGCCGCGGGAGATGTCAGTGACGTAGACGCGGGTCTCGACGACATCCTCTAGAGCGGCTCCGCCGCGGCGCAGCTCGTGCGCAAGCTTGCCCAGGATCTCGACCGACTGGTCGTACGGGTTGTTGCCGACCACGACGCCGTCCTCGTCGACCGACGTGGTCCCGCCTACGTGGACGAACGCGCCGGCCCGCACCACCCGGCTGAAGCCATACTGCAGCTCGTACGGCGACGGCGGATCGCCTTCCAGGCGCTCGATCAATGTCGGAAGTGCCGGCGGCTGGTGAACACCATCGTCGCGCCCGCGCGATCGACCGCCGCGACCGAGTCCGGATCCCGGACCGAGCCGCCCGGTTGGATGATCGCGGTCGCCCCTGCCTCGAGCGCGAGCTCAGGCGCGTCGGCGAACGGGAAGTACGCGTCGGACGCCATCACGGCGCCGCTGACGCCGTCGCGGGCCTTCTCGATCGCCAGCCGCACGGCATCGACGCGGCTCATTTGCCCGGCGCCGATCCCGATCGTCGCCAGGTCGCGCGAGAACACGATCGCGTTCGAGCGCACGTGCTTGCAGACCTTCCACGCGAACGACAGCTCCTGCCACTCGGCCTCGGTTGGGCGGCGCTCGGACACGACCTGCATGTCGCCGCGCTCTTCGAGGTCCGAGTCGCGATCCTGGACGAGCATCCCGCCGAGCACCTGGCGCAGGTGCGGCTCGATCACGGTCGGGATCCGGCGCTCGCGATCGTCGAGGATCCTCGTGTTCGGCTTGCGCGACAGCACCTCGACCGCCTCGGCCTCGTAGCCGCGCGCGAACAGCACCTCGATGAACTGGTCCGACAGCGCCTCGGCGAGCTCCGGGTCGACGGAGCGATTCAGGCACACGACGCCGCCGAACGCCGACATCGGGTCACATGCAAACGCGCGCTGGTAGGCCTCGAGCGCGTTGGCGCCGACCGCCACCCCGCACGGGTTGTTGTGCTTGATGATCACGCAGGCCGGGATCTGGAACTCGCCCAGGAGCATCCGCCCGGCGTCGAGGTCGAGCAGGTTGTTGAATGAGATCGGCTTGCCGCCGAGTTGCGAGACCATCGACAGAACGTGCGTCCGCGCGCCGACCTGCTCGTAATAGGCGGCCCGCTGGTGCGGGTTCTCGCCGTACGGGAGCTCGAGCACCTTCTCGAACGCGCGCACCAGCAGCGACGGGAAATCCTCGCGCTTCTCCTGAAACCAGCGCGCGATCGCGGTGTCGTAACGGGCCGTGTATGCAAACGCCTCGGCCGCCAGGTTCTCGCGCGTCGCCGGCGACAGGCGGCAGCTCGACTCGCGCAGCTCGTCGAGCACCGCGTCATAGCTGGCCGGGCTGACGACCGGCGCGGCGAATGCGTAGTTCTTGGCCGCTGCGCGGATCATCGTCGGGCCGCCGATGTCGATGTTCTCGATCACCTCGGCCTCGGTCGCGCCACGCGCCGCGGCCGTACGCTCGAACGGGTACAGATTCACGCACACGAGGTCGACCAGTTCGACGTCGTGCTCCTCGGCCGCCCGCAGGTGCTCGGCGTTGTCGCGAATCGCCAACAGCCCCGCATAGAGCTTCGGATGCAGGGTCTTGACGCGCCCATCCATGATCTCGGGAAAGCCAGTCAGGTCCGTGATCGAGCGGACCGCAACGCCCGCCTCGGTCAGCGCGCCCGCGGTGCCGCCGGTCGAGATGATCTCGATCCCCAGCTCCGCCAGCCCGCGCGCAAACTCGACAATTCCGGTCTTGTCAGAGACAGACAGCAGCGCTCGAGAAACGCGGGCCTCGGTGACTCCAAGCTCCGCGGTGCCAGCGGGATTGGGGCTCGCCTCCATCCGGCCCGACTCTACCGCGCGATCACCACTCGACGCGGATTGGCCGGGTCGAAGCTGACCGCACCGCGTGCGATCAGCGCCACCGCCTCCGGCAGCAGCTCGTACTCGATCTCGTGCAGCCGCACGCGGACCTCCTCGGGGTCGCGCGCCGCCGGCAGTTCGATCGCGCGCTGCAGGATCACCGGACCGGTGTCGACGCCGCCGTCGACGAAGTGGACGGTCACGCCGAACACCTTGACCCCATACTCGAGCGCCTGCTGGATCGCCCTCAGGCCTGGAAACGCTGGCAGCAATGCCGGGTGGATGTTGATCACCCGGTCGGGGAAGCTCGCCAGAAACTCTGGGCTCAGCAGCTGCATGTAGCCCGCCAGCACGACAAGCTCAGCGCCGCGGTCGCGTAGCCAGCCGGCGATCGCCGCGTCGCGTGCCGGCCGATCGCCGGCAAAGCGGTCGAGCGCGAACGTCTCGGTCGCGATTCGCGCCGCGCGTGCCCGCTCGAGCGCATGCGCGTCGGGCTTGTCGGACGCGACCGCGACGAGCTCGACTCCGCCGCGACCGTGCGA
>JBKQJQ010000441.1:0-7751 GCA_052147875.1 Solirubrobacteraceae bacterium
GGCCGAAGATGTGATTGACAATCGTCCCGAACGCCATCCCGGCTGCCGCGCCGGTGAACAACGAGGGCGCGAACACCCCGCCTGATCCGCCGATCCACAGCGTCAGGCTGGCCGCGAAGATCTTGCCGACCATCAGGACGACGACAAACCACAGCACGTAGCGCCCCGCCAGCACACGGTTCATCACCGGGTAGCCGACGCCGTACATCTGCGGCAGCGCCAGCAGCACAAGCCCGAGGAGCAGCCCACCGGCCACCGGCTGAAGCCACTGTGGCCTTTTTCCCCACACCGCGTCCGCGACGTCCTCGCCCTTGTACAGGGTCTTCTGAAATGCCACTCCGAGCAGTCCGGCCGCGATCCCGAGCAGCGCGATCAACAGGTACGTGAAGTCGTTGCCGACGCTCATGTCGTGCGGGATCGCGGCGAAGAACGGCGCTCCGCCGAAAAACGCGCGACTGACCAGATCCGCGGTGACCGCCGACACGATCGTGGCCGACAGCGCGTCGAGCGAGAACTCCTTGAGGACGATCTCAAACCCGAAGAACAGCCCGGTCAGCGGCGCGTTGAACGTCGCCGAGATTCCACCGGCAGCGCCGCACGCGACGATCACCCGCAGCCGCCCTTCGCTCATCCGAACCAGCTGTCCGAGCGACGACGCGAGCGCCGAGCCGATCTGAACGATTGGTCCCTCGCGACCCACGGATCCGCCGCCGCCGATGCACAGCGCCGAGGCCAGGGCCTTGACGATCGTAACCGGCGGACGTATCCGGCCGCCGTTCTCGGCCACCGCGAGCATCACCTCGGGAACGCCGTGGCCACGTGCTTCGCGGGCATAGCGCTGGATCAGCGGGCCGTAGCCGGCACCGGCGATCACCGGGACGATCAGCACGAAGTAGATGCCCAGAAACGCAAGATGCAGGCTCGGCGCGTGCCCCTGCTGTCCGAACGACAAGTGCCCCGTGAACAGCCACGTGACGAAATAGATCAGCTCGCGAAACGCCGCCGCGCCCAGGCCCGAGCCGACGCCCACCACGAGCGCCATCGCGATCAGTCCGAGCTTCGATGCCGCGAGCCAGTCCGACACCCGTCGAACCGGGGCGGACTGCGCCCAGGCGGTCACCGCGACCGACCAGAAGATCTCGTGATCCCCGCCTGGTCGAACCCATCCGGATCGGCCAGCCCCGTGAGCAGCGCGTCGAGTCCCAGCTCGAACGCCCGTTCGGCATCGAGCGCTGCCAGCTCTTGCGCCCGGCCGGTGAGGATCGGAAAGTCGTCGGGCGGCAACGCGGCCAGCCGCTGTCGGCCGTCCCGCCGCGCGGCGTCGACTGTGAAGCCAGTCGCCTCGGCAAGCCCATAGCCCCGGGCGTAGCTGACGATCGCACGATAGATCGCCAGCGCAGCTGCCGGACTGAATCCGTTGGCGACCAGCACCCCCAGCAGCCGCTCCACCGGCTCGAGCGACACTACGGTGTCGAACGGCTGCAGACCGAGCAGCTGGAACGTGGCCGGCCGCGCAACCGCGACATCGCGCAACGCGGTCGCGAAGCGACGGCAGACCTCCCGCCAATCGTCGCTCCGCGCGAGCTCGTGCAGCGGCTCGAGCAACCGGTCGCCGATCGCCGTCAGCAGTTCATCGCGATTCGCGAAGTGGTGATAGATGGCCATCCCCTCAACCCCGAGCGCCGCGCCGAGACGGCGCATGCTGAGGGCGCCGGGGCCCTCGCGCTCGATCAGCTCAACCGCGCCGTTGAGGATCGTGTCCCGGTTCAGCGGGCGCTCGGGATTCGTGCGCGTAGAGGTGGCTGTGCGAGTCATCCCGCGGATCGACTTTACACTGTAAAGTCATCGCGCGCGCGCGCGCTGACAACTCGGCGGCGCCCATCACCTCCAGACGCCGGCGGCGCCCATCACCTCCAGACGCGCGACCGTCAACAACCTCGTCCTACAGGGCTGGCACCTGGCTGGTCGGGGGGATCGGCGGTCCGCTCGCGACGCCGGTGAGATCGGGCGTGCCGTAGGTATGGAAGGTCTCGATCGTCCGCACCCCCCAGGCCTGGCCGCGGGCGCGCTCCGCTTCCGTCCACACGACCGGCTCGTACTCCGGGTCGTAGATGAAGTGGGTCCCGGTGGTGACCTCCACCCGGTTGCCGCCCGGCTCGTAGACGTAAAGGAACATCCCCTGGGCGATCGCGTGCTTGGACGGCGCCGCCTCGATCGGCACGTCTGAGTCGAGCATCAGGTCGGCGGCCCGCAGCACCTCCTCACGCGTGTCGACGAAGAACGCAAAGTGGTGCAGCCGCCCGCGCGCGCCGGCGTTGTCGGCGACGTAGATCAGCTCGTGGGCGGCGATCGTCAGGCTCATCCAGGCGCCCGACTCGGTCCCGTCGTTGAGCACGATCTGCTCGTAGAGCCTGAAGCCGAGCTCCTCCTGGGCGAAGCGCCGGTTGGCGGCGATGTCGCGGGCGAGCACGTTGATGTGATCCAGTCGCTTGACCGCGGCGCCGCGTCCTGGGTTTCGCTGCGGGACGTTCTTCAGCGCCGGGCGCAGCTCTGGCGGGGGCTCGTAACGGTCGCTCTCGTAGTAGAGCTCCAAGCGGTGGCCATCCGGATCGGTGAACTGGTAGGCCGGCCCATGGCCGTGGTCGCCGTCGATCCAGCCGATCCCGAGCCCTGTCTTCTCGATCGCCGCCACCCGCCGCTGCAGCGCCGCCGGGCTCCAGGCGCGGATCGCGATGTGGCCCAGCCCTGGCAGCTTTGACTCGGTCAGCTTGAGGCTGTAGCGCTGATAGTCGCCCCAGCCGCGTAGGTAGACCGAGCTCCCCTCGCGCGCCTCGATCTCCATCCCGAATAGCTCCACGAAGAAGCGCTCGCTATCGGCGGCGAACGGCGTCAGCAGCTCGGCGTGGCCGATGTGGGCGAGATCGTGGATCGGCTCGCTCACCGCTCCACCTCCAGCTTCGCGCGCAGGCCGTCGAGGTCGAATGACAGCTCCCCCTCCTCAAGCTTGATCCGCTTATCGCGCTCTGCGTCCGCGCGCGACAGCGACGCGTGGAGCACCGCGTCGAGCCGTTCCTGTTCGATCACCGCGACACCGTCTGAGTCGAGCACCAGAACGTCGCCGTGCCTGATCATCGCTCCACCGACGCGTACCGGCGCGCCAATCGTGCCCGGACTGTCCTTGACCGCACCGTGGACGCGGACCCAGCGTGCCCACACCGGAAGTCCCAAGTCCACCAGCTCGTCGCGATCGCGGATCGACGCGTCGACGAGGATCGCCGCCGCCCGTCGCACTTTCGCCTGGGTCGCGAGCAGCTCGCCGATCAGCGCCACCGGCCGCGGTTCCGGCATCGTCAGGACAAGCACCTCGCCCGGTTCGAGCTCGGCCATCGCCGCGTGCACCATCAGGTTGTCGTCCTGCGCGCACACCACGGTTCGCGCCGGTCCCGCGGCACGCGAGCCGGGCAGCACCTGAATCAGGTCCGCCTCGACATAGCCGCGCCGGCCGCCGGCTTCATAGACGGTCGCCGACCCGAGCTGCGCCAGCCGTGAGTAGATCTCGTTCACAGTGCACTCACCACCTGGGGGGTGACCCGCTGAAAGGCCTCGGCCTGGAGGATCTCGCCGTTGCCCGACGAGCGCCGCGCGTGGTTGCCCCGCTGGTCCGCGCGCTGTCCGTAGTAGTCCTGCAAATAGCGCTGCGCCTTCATCTCGGCCATTGCGGCGCGCTTTTGCTCAATCACCGGCGTGATGTCGACGAACAGGGTCGGGGTGAAGTTGCACAGCTCGGGTTGATGAGGCTCGAACAGGAACAGCTCCGGCGGCCGGACGGTTTTGAAGGCGCTCTGCACGCCCGCACCGGCGGCCAGGCTTCGGGCCCTGACGACCGCCGCGTGGGCAACCGGATGATCGGGGTTGAACGGGTCCGTGTCGGTGTGGGTTATGAGCACGTCTGGAGCGAACTCACGGACCTGGTCAGTGATCTGGGCGAGCCCGTCGCGATCGATCTCGAGCGGGTAGTCGCCGAGATCCAGAGACGCGAACTCGGCGCCGACCGCCGCCGCCGCGCGCTCGGCCTCGCCATGGCGGATCTGCTTGACGCGCTCGATCGTCTGGCCCTCCTCCTTCCACAGCTCGCCCGACTCGCCGCGCTCGCCGTAGGACAGCGCGATCACGCGTGCCACACCGCCGACCGAGGTGTTGACCGCGATCGCGCCGCCGGCACGCCACACGAAGTCGGCTGAGTGTGCCCCGATGACGAGCATCCGCCGCCCGCTCACCACGGCTCGGCTCCGGCCACCCGGCGCGTGTTGACAACCGCCATCTGATGCACCTCCTGCTCGTCGAAACCGTCCTGGAGCAGCCGGTCGACCATCAGCGCCAGACCGTCCTGGACGGGCGGGTTGAACACCTGTCCCAGATCCGTCGACAGGACCGAGTTCTCCGGCCCGCACGCACGGACGTTCTCGAGCCAGCTCTCCCAGCTGATCTTGCCGGTGTGCGGCGTGGTGAAGCAACGCTCCAGCAGTGCTCCGCGTGCGGCTAGCACCCGCTGATCCTCGACCGTCAGGCTCTGGGCGGGGAACTCGGGATGCGTGATCACGATCTGCCGCACGCCGTGCTTCAGCGCCGAGTCGACGACCGCGAAGATCTCGTCGCGGCTGATGTGGCCGGTTGCCAACAGCAGCTCGTGACGCGCAATCAGCTCCAGCACGGCCCGCGTCTCGTCGAGCACCTCACCGCGTTCGTCGACCACCGGCACCGGCTCGATCTCCAGCCCCTGCTCGCGGAGGTCGAGTTGGAGCTTGACCCAGACGGGCACCTTCGCGCCGGCCTTGACGTGCTCACGCTCGCCGGCCTCGTTGACGGCGTCGACGGTCGGCAGCCAGACTGTCCGGGCGCCCTCACGCGCCGCGATCTCGACCGCCAGCGGATTTATGCCGCCAACGGCCCGGTTGAGCACGATCGCCCCCAGCGCCTGCACGTCGGGAACTGCAGCCCGGACGACGCTCGCACGCTCGGCAGTTGCCGTGTAGTGGGACTTGAGGACGAAGCCGGCCATCCCACGCGCCGCGAACTGCCGCGCCAGCGAGACGTCATCGACTTCGCGCTCGACGACGTCAGGCGCGACATGGATGTGCGTGTCGTAGGCGCCGTGGAGCAACTCCCGCGCCCGCCGTGACGGCTCGGCCATCGCTCGCGATCCTATCTGCGCACGACGGTCGCGCGCAGGCGACTGGACGCTCGTGCAGCGCGAACCCGTCAAAAGTGCACGGGCGCTTGTGACGGTCGCTCCGCCGGCGCTACGGTGCGTTCGGAGACAGCGATGCACGTCCTCGATCAACGTGGCGCCGACCGGGTTCGGCTTGTGTGTGAGCTGATCGTGCCCGGCTGCGAGCGCGTCGGTGCTGAGGTGTATATCGATGCCCTGCTCGCGCGGATGCCTGACGAACCGCGGGCCGCCGTCTTGGCAGCGTTCGAGGCGCTCGAGCGCCCGGCCGCAGAAGGCAGGCAGGCGCTGGCCGAGCACAGCCTGACGCCCGACTTCCAGCTCGTCCGGGCGCTCGCCTGCGAGGCGTTCTACAGCGACTTCATCGCGCCCGGCGCACCCGGCCCGGGCGCCTGGCTCCAGATCGACTTCGCGCCCCCGCTCGCCGCGCGGCTCGACAAGGACTGGTCGTATCTCGGGGTGACGGGATGAGTCAGCACTTCGACGTGGTCGTCGTCGGCTCCGGCGCCGGAGGCGGGGTCGTCGCCGGCGAGCTGGCGGACGCGGGCGCCGATGTGCTGCTGATCGAATCCGGGCCGTACAAGACGGCCGCCGACTTCATGCGCTGGGAGGCGCGCGCGAACCATGAGCTTTGGTGGCCTCCCGCGTTCGCCGAGCCGCCCGTGGCCGAGCAACCGCCGCTGATCATGTTCCGCGGCCACTGCGTCGGCGGCACCACCTCGATCAACACCAAGGTCGCGCTGCGCCCGACGGCCCAGGACTACGAGAAGTGGCACGCGGCCGGCGGCCTGCTCGGCGAGCACGGCGAACCGTTCGCCGAGCGCGACCTGCTGGCCTACATCGAGCGCGTCGAGCGCCGCCTCGGCGTCCGCGAGCGCCCCGACTGGCAGCAGTGCGTGAACACCGTGGTGCCTGGTTTCCGGGCGCTCGGTGCCGAGCTCGAGCCGGTCATGTCGTACACGGACGAGAACTGCATGCGCTGCGGTTCGTGCCTCCAGGGCTGCCCGACGAACGCCGGCAAATCGACGCTCAACACCTACATCCAGCCGGCGCTCGTGCACGGGCGGCTCGAGCTCCGGGCCGGGTGCACGGTCGACCGCGTGGTGATCGAGGAGTCCGGCGACGGCCCACAGGCGACCGGGGTCGAATACGTCGGGCCCGACGGACGCCGGCAGGTCGTCGGCGCGGCCGTCGTCGTGGTCGCGGGCGGGGCGCTTGCGACGCCGCAGCTGCTGATTCGCTCAGGCGCGCGCGAGGCCGGCGGCGGGTCGGCGAGCGGCGAGCTGATCGGTCATCACCTGGGCTTTCACCCGGCGCGCCTGATCGAAGGCCTGTTCGACGAGCTCCAGGACGCCCACATGGTCTACCCGATCAGCTCGCACTGCATGAAGTTCCAACGTGACGAGGACGGCGGGTTCGTCGTCGAAGCGGCGACGATCCAGGATCCGATCGGCTTTGCGACCGCGCTGTGCGACGAGCGAGGGATCCCTGTGTGGGGCGAGGAGCTGACGGAGGCGCTGCGCTCGTACCGCTACTACACGGGGCTTCTGACGATGGTCAACGACGCAAACCACGGAACCGCGTGGGTCGACGAGCAGGGCCGCGACCGCTACTCGGTCGAGTTCAGCGAGCGCGAGCACGAGCAGATCGACAGCTCGTTGCGGTTTGCGCGCGATGTGCTGCTCGCCTCCGGGGCCAAGCGCGTCTACCAGACCGGCGTGCTCAGCACGCACATCCAGGGCGGCTGCCGGATGGGAAGCGACCCCGAGCGCTCCGTCGTCAACGCGCACGGCGAGTGCCACCACGTGCGCAGGCTGTTCGTCGGCGATGGCAGCGTGGTCCCGCGCACGCTGTCGGTCAACCCGTCGCTGACGATCATGTCGCTGGCGTCGCGCCTCGCTCAGTACCTTGCCAGCGGGGCGCACGGCTACTTCTCCGCGGCGCCCGCCTTGGCCGCCACCTAGCCGGATGCGGGTGGTGATCGCCGGCGCCGGCGGCGGCGTCGGAGCCTCGGTTGCGTTCAACCTGCTGCTATCGCAGCTCGACTGCGAGCTGGTACTGCTCGACAGTCGCCGCGAGATGGTCGTCTCTCACGCGATGGACTACGAGCAGGTCCTCGAGCAGGGCGCGACCGGGACGGTCCGCGAGGGCGACGAGTCCGACGTCGCCGCCGCCGACGTGCTGGTTGTCGCGGCCTCGGCACCGCTGACCGTCAACACGTCGCGGATGGTCTATCTCGAGGCCAACGCCGCGATCCTGGCGCCGCTGCTAGGCACGCTGCCCAGGGGCTGGGGCGGGGTGCTGCTGATCGTGACCAACCCTGTCGACCCGCTCTGTACGTGGGCGCAGAGGCTTACCGGTCTCGATCGCCGTCGCGTGCTCGGCTACACGCTCAACGATTCGCTGCGCCTGCGGACGGCCGTCGGCCGGGCGCTCGGCGCCGGCGCCGGGCAGGTCCGGGCATGGACGATCGGCGAGCTCGGCGATCTGGCCGTGCCGCTGCTGGACCGGGTCGAGCTCGACG
>JBKQJQ010000442.1:0-4717 GCA_052147875.1 Solirubrobacteraceae bacterium
GACACCGACTGCCGATCACCCTCGTCGACGACCAGGACGAGTAAACCGCAAAGACTCACCAGGGCGAGCGCACGCGAGCATCGAAAACGGGAAGCTGCCTTCACGTCGCGCCTGCTTCAGCAGCCGAGGCGACGACGATCGAGCAGCTTCTGCATCGGGGCCTCGTGACCCGAAACCGAAGTTAGATCGCCCGCCACGAAGCTCGACGCGACCGGTCGTTCCTGGGAGAGCGGCAGATGCCCGGCGCGGTCCAGGCGATTGAGGGTGGCGGACGCGACGCACATCACTTCGGCTTTTTTTGGTGCGGCGATCGACGGCTCTGAGGTGATCGGTCACCGCGCGGGGGGTCGTCGGGTGAGGCGATGTTGCAGCGCGGGGCTGGGGGGTCGATCGGGTATCGGTCCGAACGATTCGGTGAGCAGCAGGCAGTCCTCGATCGATGCGCATTCGCAGGCGCTGCAGAGGTCAAGCAGGCGTCGGATTGCGGTAGCTCGCTCGATCAGGTGATCAATTTCGGGAAGCTTGCGGATCGCCAGCTGACGTAGACGTTCATGGGCAGGGTCGGTCCGTCCCCAGACGAGATCGTGGATCTCATCGAGTGAGAACCCGACGCGCTGTGCCGCGTCGATGATCGCCAGCTGAGTGAGGGTGTCCGGTGCATAGCGGCGCTTGCCCGATTCTCGATCGGGCTCGGCGAGCAGCCCGCGTGCCTCATAGAAGCGGATACGCGAGACGCTCATTCCGGTTCGTCGAGCGACTTCGCCGATCGCAAGACGCCGGTCGGAAATGTTGATCGACATCGCTTGACCTCAACTCGGGTTGAGATGCGACGCTAGCACCGTGGCGATCCACAGGCACTGGCAAGCTCGCGCCGATGACCGGAGCGCTCCGCATGCAACGGCTCGGTGCCTCGGTCGCTGACCACGTCGGCGTGTTCGCCGCTGCGGCCGTCGTACTCGGTCTCCTGGCCCCATCCCACGGGCTGGCGAGTGTCTCGAATCTGCTGCTGGCAGCGCTTGTGTTGTTCACTGCGCCGCAGGTCGATCCACGCCGGCTGACCGAGCTTCGCCGACGGGCGGCCGTGATCGCATCACTGTCGGTGGGAGTACTCGTCGCTCTGACGGTCGCGGCCTGGCTGATCGGACGGCCGTTTGGCGACGATCTCCGCGACGGCGTTCTCTGCCTGGGGCTCGCTTCGACCGAGGTGGCGAGCGTCGGCTTAATCGGGTTGGCCGAAGGTGACTCGATACTGGCGCTGGGGATCCTGACCGGCTCGCTGGTGGCCTCAGCGGTGCTCGGCCCTGTCCTCGTCGGTCTTCTCGCACACACTCACGGGCACGTCACCAGCTTTGATCTGCTGGCCCGCTTCGGCCTCGTGGTCCTTGCACCGCTCGCGGTCGGACTCGCCGCGCGCGCCGTCGCGCCGCGGCTGAGCGAAAACGAGGGCACGCTCAGCGGTCTCGCGGCGTTGATGGTGTGCGCGCTCCTGTACGCGGCGATCAGCGGCATCCACGGTGGCCGTCGGCTGGCGCAGGACATCATCGCCAGCCTCGCTTTCATGGGCGTCGCTTTCATCGTTGGCGCTTTCATCTCACGCGCCTTGGCGGCCGGCTCTGAGCTGGATCGCACGGCGGTGCTCCTGACCAGCTGGCTGCGCGACTTCGCGGTCGCCGCGGTCTTGGCCACCCAGGCGTTCGGCGCCGCGGCGGGGAGCGTCGCGGGCGTCTACGGCGCGCTGATGCTGTTGGCGGGCGCCGGGGCAGCCACACTGATCCGTCGCCGCAGCACGCAGAAGCGCGCCGGATGACCGATAACACCAAAACGTGTCGCCCCGGCTGCAGCCTGTCGCGGGATCGATTCCGCGCCCGCAAGGCGCTCATCGCCGCCATCCTGAACGACAACCCACACCAGCAAGCCTTCGCCGATCGAGGGCGACGCCTGACCTTCGAGGCAGATCCCGAACTCGAAGCTCGACTGCATCAGCTCGTCTGGCTCGAACACGAATGCTGCCCGTTCCTCGACCTGGTCGTCGAGCTCTGTGTGCGGCGCCGCTCGGGGGTGCGTGGGCCTCGTACTCGCCAAGGGGCGTGTGTGCCTATGTCGAGTCTGGCGTCGGGCAAACCGCGCGAGGATGATTGCGAGCGTGCGGCGCGGACGGCTCTGGCGGTCAAGGAATGGGACTCCTGTGGCTAAGGTGCCTAAGTATCTAAGTGTGCTAAGCTACTAAGCGTTCTTATAAACCTCTTTATTCTCCGGAGGTGTTGGAATGCTTCTAGATGAGTCGTTGCCGGCACAGCACGAGTCGGCAGCCGAGCCGCCCGACGTCGGATCGAACGCGGCGACCGGGGAGGGCGATTTCGCGGCCGGTGTTCGCCAGCACGCGGGCGACGCCAGCGTCCGCGGGGACTTCGCGACCGGCATGTACCCGGCAATCGCGCCCGGCGCGCGAACCAGCGGAGACTTCGCCGCCGGGCTTCGCGCGCACACGGACGCGCACGCGACCGGCGACTTTGCGACTGGCATGCGAGTGCCGGACGCCAGGCCGCGGCGACCGGCCGTCCTGAACCGGGCCCGGTCAGATCGCAAGCGGCCCGAGGCGCGCAAGGCGGCGTGAAACGCGGCTGATGCCCTCGCCTGTTGATGCGCTCATGGTCCGGGTCGTGGGGGTCGCGGCGGTCGCTCGTGTGGCGGATGCGGTGGCCGCGGGGGCGGTGGTGGCCTACGCGGGGGGGCGGCGCCTGATCGCGCCGCCTCGACGCGTGGCAGCACTCGCGCGAGCGCGTCGATCTCGGGCCCGGGCAGATCGCCGATCAGCGATGCCATCCGACCGCTCAGCAGCGCCTCAGCGCTGTCCAATGCCTGGCGCCCCTGTGCGCTCAACGCGAGCTCCTGACGCCGGCGGTCGTCCTCAGCGGCGTGCCGGTCGAGCAGTCCCGCGTCCGCCAGCGCGTTGAGCAGCTGCGAGGCGGCCGGGCCCGAGACCCCAGCCCGTCGCGCGAGCTCGTTGACCGTGACCTGTTCGCGAGCGATCGCGCGCAACGCCAGGTACTGCGGCGTCGTCAGCGGCGGCTCGTGCGCCGCCAGCAGCCGAGCGATCCAGCGCGCCGCCAGCGGCGAGACCGCGACCAACGCCTGCGCCGCCTCGGTTTCGCGATGAGCGTGTCGACCCGGCATCAGCTCCGTGAACTTAACCAATAAGCATGCTTATCATCCACCTCAGTCTCGCAGCCGTCGCGGTCACCGCCCTCGCGCTGCGGCCCCGCAGCCCGCTGTCGGCCGCGATCCTCGCCGCCGCGGCCGCCGTCGACATCGCGCTCGGCGCACGCGTCTCCGGCGCGGTCGCCGTCGTCGCGCCCCTGATCGCGTTCCTGACCGCGGCGCTAACGCTTTCGGCGCTGATCGCGAGCTCCGGGCTCGCGGACCGCACCGCCATCGCGCTCGCCACACGCGCGCGCGGTAACGGCCTACTCCTGTACGCGCTCGTCTGCGGCCTCTGCGCACTGCTGACCGCGATCGTCTCGCTCGACGGCGCGGTCGTGCTGATCGTACCGATCATCATCGCGCTCAACCGCGTCCACCACGCGCCCCGCGCACCACTGCTGCTCGGCGCGATCGCCGTCGCGAACGCCGCGTCGATCGCCGTCCCACAGGGCAACCCGACCAACCTCGTCGTGATCAACCATCTCGGAATCTCGCCCACAACCTTCAGCGCGCACATGCTCGCCCCCGGCCTCCTCGCCGCCACGATCTGCGCCCTCGCCGTCGCACTCTCCCAACACCGCACGCTCGCCACCAGCTACCCACCACCGCAAACCCCCCCGCGACCATTCACGCGCCAAGAACGCCACGCCGCGCTCGCGCTCGCCGCCGCCGCGCTCACGGCCTGGATCGCACCAATCCTCGGCATCGCGCCCTGGTGGCCATTCGCCGCAACCGTCACAACCGCAATCCTGCTGACCCGTCAAACATCGCACCTCCACATCCCCTGGCGGATCACCGTGCAAGTCGCCGGGCTTGTCATCCTCACCCAAGCACTAGGCCTCCACGCGCCCAGCATGACCGCACCGACACTACCCACAATGCTCGCCGTCGCGCTCGCGACCGGCGCCATCGCCGCGCTCATCAACAACCTCCCCGCCAGCGTCTGGGCCGCATCACTACTCACCGCAGGACCACTCGCCTACGCCGCCACCATCGGCCTAGCCGTCGGCGCGCTCGCCACCCCCCAAGGATCCGTCGCGACCATCATCGCCACCGACCTCGCCGGGCCCACCACCCCACCCATCACCACCCGTCGCCTCGCACCCGCCGCGACCGCCGCCCTCCTCGCCGCGACCCTCCTACTGGGGAGTGTCTGGCCTTCTGTGTAGGGTCGATCGCGGTGTAGATCGGCTTGAGGTCTTTGACGACTTGGTCGTATTGCCGGCGCACGCGGCGCTGGTCGCGCTCGAGGCCTTCGAAGCTGCCCGTGATCGGCCAAGCCTGGCGCGACGCGTGGGAGTACGTGACCCCGTTCCTCGCGTTCGAGCCCGAGGTCCGGCGCGTGATCTACACGACGGATGAAAGTGTCAAGGGCCGAGCGTCGGAATCAGGGCCGTTTTCGGGCGATGGATCGGTCGCGGCGTGTCATCGCCGGGCCGGAGATCGCCTCCTGTGGCGTTGGTTTCACGGCCGGCGGGCTCGACGACCTGGTTTTGGGCGCGCGAGAGCATCGTCG
>JBKQJQ010000443.1:0-3877 GCA_052147875.1 Solirubrobacteraceae bacterium
GTGAGTACGACTACAGCCCGCCGGCGATGCGCGTCGCAGCGCCGGTCCGGCTACGCGACACGATCTTCGCCGACGCGTTCCGGTTCCTGCGCGATCACGCCGATGCACGCCAGACGCCGAAGCTGACGATCCCATCACCGAGCATGGTCCACTACCGAGGCGGCAACTCGTCGCTGGACCCGACCGTCTACCCGGAGCTCGACGCCTTCTGGGAGGACCTGACGAGCGCCTACTCCGAGCAGGTCGCCGGCGTCTACGACCTCGGCTGCCGCTACCTGCAACTAGACGACACAAGCCTTGCGTACGTCAACGATCCAGCGCAGCGCGCGCACATCGAGCAGATCGGCGGCGACCCCGAGCACCTCCATGAGCAGTACATCGCCAACATCAACAAGGCGCTCGCCGCCAAACCAGACGACCTCGTCGTCACGACCCACCTCTGCCGCGGCAACAACCAGTCGATGTGGGCAGCCGAGGGCGGCTACGACTTCGTCGCCGAGGCGCTGTTCGGCGATCTGAACGTCGACGGTTACTTCCTCGAGTTCGACGACGAGCGCTCGGGCACGTTCGAACCGTTGCGGTTCGTTGCACCGGGCAAGCAGGTCGTGCTGGGGCTGGTGACGACCAAGCGACCTCAGCTCGAGGACCCGGAGCTGCTCAAACGGCGGATCGACGAGGCGTCGCGATTCGTCGACCTCGACCAGCTGTGCCTGTCACCCCAGTGCGGTTTCTCGTCGACCGAGGAGGGCAACAAACTGACGATTGACGAGCAACGCGCGAAGCTCGA
This sequence comes from Solirubrobacteraceae bacterium, assembly GCA_052147875.1. Lineage (GTDB taxonomy): Bacteria > Actinomycetota > Thermoleophilia > Solirubrobacterales > Solirubrobacteraceae > Palsa-465. The sequence continues at coordinate 788 of JBKQJQ010000443.1, forward strand.
GCTGCTCGTCGAGGTCGCCGCCGATGTCTGGAACGCATAAAGGCGCTTAACAGATTCTTAATCTGACTTCCTAGCCTGCGCGCGCATCGCTTTCAGCGCAGGTCCAAGGCAGGGGTCCGGGACAGTGACGTCGCCGATCGGTCACCGGCCGGCGCTGGACGGAATCCGTGGCGTGGCGATCCTGGGTGTCCTGATGCTGCACTCGAGCATCTGGGGAGCGGTGCCGCCGATCGTTCCTGGCGGAAATCTCGGCGTGACCGTGTTTTTCGTCCTGTCGGGCTACCTGATCACGACGCTGCTGCTGGAGGAGCACGCCGCCAACGGCCGCATCGACCTGCGAGCGTTCTACCTGCGCCGTGCCGCCAGGCTGCTGCCGGGCATGCTGGTGTTGCTGCCGATCTACGTGATCATCTTCTCGCGTCAGCAGAGCTGGTGGCAGCTGGTACTGACGGTCGGGCCGGCGCTGCTCTACCTGAGCAGCTTCGTGCAGGCGTTCTGGTCCGCGATGGGGCCACTGGGATGGACCTGGTCGCTGTCGGTCGAGGAGCACTTCTACGCCTGCTGGCCGCTGGTGCTCCGCTGGCTGCTCGACGGCGGCGATCGCCGCCGGCGCGGTATCCGCTCGTGGCCGCGCCGCCACCCGATCGTCACCGCGAGCACGGTCACGGTGCTGATCATCGCGACCGCGATCGGGCTGCGAGTCGGTCTCGCGGGCTCGACCCGGTCCGACGAGCTCGCCTACTACGCGAGCTTTACGCGCATGGACGCGCTCGCGGTCGGCTGCCTCGCGGCGCTGGTCGGCAGCCGTATCCGACGCGTGCCTCCGGCCCTCGCCGGCTGGGCGGCGCTGCTGGTGATCGGCTGGTGCTACCTGGACCCCGATTTTTCGATCGGCAGCGACGCGCTCGACCTGATCGGCCTGCCGGTCTGCACGGCGGCCGCCGCGGTTCTGGTCCTGACCGTCGTCAAGGCGCCGAACGGCCTGCTGGCGCGGGCGCTGTCGGTGAGGCCGCTCGTCCACATCGGAACGATCTCCTACGGCCTGTATCTGTGGAACCTGCTGCCCGGGCAGACGTGGCATCTGCTCTCCGGCCGGCACCCCGATGCGATCGGGACGATCGTGTGCGCGCTCGTGGTGCTGGCGGCGGTCGAGCTTTCGCACCGCTACGTCGAACGCCCCGCGATCCGCTGGGCGCGGCGCAGGGGCAGATTTGGACAACCGTCCGCGGACGCGCAAAACTCTGCGGATGCCGCCTCCGGGAGGGTTATGACAGCGGATCGCGGCGACGCTGAACGTCGCCTACGGCGACGGCCTGCTGAGCGACAACACGCTCGCACACCGGCTCGAGCTGCTGTTCGACAGCCGAGTCATCGACCCATCGAAGCTGATCGGCGATCTCACGATCCGCTCGCGGGACACGTCGCTGTCAGGTGTCGTTAACCAGCTGATGCGCTTCGTTCGCGACTGGCTTCGCGACCGCCGGCACCCGGCCCCGAACCTGCTGGCGCTCGACTGGTCGGGCGCAACCGACGAGCTCCTGCTGGGTCGGGGGCCCGGCTGCGACATCCTCCTGACTGACCCGACCGTGTCGCGCCGCCACGCCCGGCTGCGGTTTCGCGACGGGAACTGGGTCCTTCAGGATCTGCGCTCGACCAACGGCACGTTGCTCAACGACACCGTCGTCGGCCGCTGCCAGCTGCGGCCCGGCGACCGCCTGCGGGTGGGCGACCAGTAACTGCAGGTCGACTGACACCTGCGGGTGGGCGACCAGCAACTGCAGGTCGACTGACACCTGCGGGCGGGCGACCAGCAACTGCAGTTCGACTGACGTGTCCCGGCGGACGTTATTCGCTGAACTCGCCAAACTCGTCGTCGTCCGCTCTCGGCGGCGGCTCGCGCCTCAGGCCCTCCTGGAGCGCGTCGAACAACTCGTTGAGGATGCTGACTTTCGGCCGATGCGACTCCGAGGTTCGTTCCGCGAGCTTCTCGAGGCTCTCGGCAATCGAGACCAGCGCGAAGGTCTGGGCCAGCTCGCGCTCGAGCTTGCTGCGTTTGGACGGGACGCCCGAGTCGCTGACTCCGGCGTGACCTGAGGCATCCCACGCCAGATCGCGCGCCGCCTCGAGGGGTGATTTGCGTTCGTCAGGCAATGAAGCTCCTTTCTGACCGGGCTCGAAGCTGCCGGATTGAGATTGATTTTGCCCACTCGGTTGCGTGCGGTGATATCCGTTGGCCATGGACCGGAGGGATGGGCGCAAGCTACCGGTGTCGTTGATCCTCGCGGTCTCGATGATCGCCGCGGGCGTCGTGTATCCGGTTACCGACTCGGCGCTCCATCACACCTCACCGGTCATGATCGCAACCCTGCGCGCGCTCCTCGGCGGGGCACTGCTGACCGCGATCTTGCCGCTTCTGGGAAGCCGGCTACCGCGCACGAGGCGGCTCTGGGCCTGGTCCGCCGCGATCGGGTTCGGCAACACGACGCTCACGCAGGTAGGGATCAGCGTCGGGACGGCCCGCGCCGGTGCCGCAGTCGCCGCCGTGCTGCTCAACTCGTCGCCGTTCTTTGTCGCGGTGATCGCGCGCTTCGCGCTCGCCGAGTCGATCACGCCGCTGCGCGCGGCGGGGCTCGTGGTCGGGTTCGGCGGCGTGCTGCTGGTCGTGTTGTCTGACCCCGGCAACGTCTCGCACGGCTCGCGCCTGGCGGTCGGGTTCGTGCTGGCGCTGCTCGGTGCGTTGGGGTGGGCAGGCGGCGGGCTCGGGATGCGGGTGCTCACCAGGCGCGAGCCCGACCTCGACATCGCCGGCGTGACGGCCGCGCAGTTTCTGGCCGGCGGAGTCCCACTGATCCCACTCGTTCTGATCGCGGGCGGCACGACCGCCTGGGGCCGGCCATCGCTCGACGCGCAACTCTTGTTTCTCGTGCTCGGCGGCCAGGTGCTGGTGTACCTCGGCTTCAACGCCGCCTTGAGTCGCTGGCCCTCTACGCGCGTCTATGCATGGACGTTTCTGGTCCCGGCCGTCGCGGTCATCATCGAGGCGTTCCAGGGCGCGCTGCCCGGACCGGCCGCGATGCTTGGCGTGGCGCT